>CAJKZL010000073.1 GCA_905204385.1 uncultured Odoribacter sp.
TCTATCTGGCAGTTTCCCCTCCTGTTGCTGGGAGCCCTGACCTTGTTTATCTATGTGGGAGTGGAAACCCTTTCTTTAAGTACAGCCGTAGACTATGCCAAAGCCCTGAATCTTGAAAATCCCGATTTTTACGCCTGGATTCCGAGCATCGGCATGGTGATCGGATACATTTGCGGTATCATCCTGATCCCGAAATACCTGACTCAGGATATGGCAATGAGGATATGTGCCTGCATCGGAGTGGTCGGCTCGTTAGCCATCGTGCTTATGCCTGCCACCATTTCCATCTGGGCGATCTTCCTGCTGGCTCTGGGTTGTTCACTGATGTGGCCTGCATTGTGGCCGCTGGCAATGGCCGATCTGGGCAAATTCACCAAATCCGGTAGCGCCCTGTTGACCATGGCAATTGCCGGAGGCGCTGTGATCCCCACCATTTTCGGCTTCCTGCAAGGAGGTAGCCTGGGAGCACAAGGCGCTTATTGGCTGGCATTGCCCTGCTTCATGTTCATTCT
Organism: uncultured Odoribacter sp.; assembly: GCA_905204385.1. The sequence goes on from CAJKZL010000073.1 coordinate 513, forward strand.
ATATTACGGAGTTGCCGGATATAAAATCAGAACGAAATAAACATCGGGAAACCGATTCCTAAAGGTCTTAGCCATCCTGTCGGACAGAAAATCCACATTTTCCCTGACAGAATAGCCGACCGATAATTTCAGCTTTTAAGGAGAAAGAATGGATATACCGCCTTCAGCATTTTCTCTTTAAAAGCTGAAATCATCCTAAAACCACTATCTGAAATTCAGTGTAGCATTTCAGCGTTCTGAATGTTCAGGCTTTTATCCTCCATTATCTCTCTAATTTCCGAGCGTCATGTTTACCATTCCGAAAATCGAGCATTTACAATCCCAGGATTTAAAAGCAACGGCAGAAATCCTGAAAAGCAGCGAACTGCACTCCATAGCTTGCAACAACTGGCAAGCCGGTTTTCCTTATGCACCCGAAGCGGGATTTCGCATCGCCCATAACGGAAAAGAATTGTTTATTTCGTTTACCGTGACAGAAGCCTGTACTCTGGCTAAAATCAAGGACGACAACGGCGAAGTATGGACCGACTCCTGCGTGGAATTTTTCCTTGCCCTGGACGACAGTGGATACTACAACTTCGAGTTCAGTTGCATCGGCAAAGCATTATTGGGCTTCCGCAAAGAACGGCCCCATGCCGTTCATGCTTCTCCGGAAATCATGAGCAGTATTGCACGTTACTCCACGCTGGGAACAGCCAACTTCGATGAAAAGCAGATCGGTAGCCCCTGGGAGCTTACCGTCGCTATTCCGGCAAACGCCCTTTTCCGCCATCGGCTGGATAGCTGGGACGAGGTAAAAGCAAAGGCGAATGTGTACAAATGCGGGGATGCGTTATCTAAACCCCACTACCTTTCCTGGAATCCGATCGATACCCCGCAACCCGACTTTCATGTCCCCCGCTGTTTCAAAGAGGTGATATTCCAATCATGAAAGACCGTTCGATATATGGCTTTATACCGGGGCTTATCGCCCCGTTTTTCATTATCTTTCTGTTCTGGCTTTTCCGCTTCCGCGAACTGGAGCCGGCAGAATTTATCCGTCAGGCTATTTTCCTGAAAGTCCATTTCAAAATCATCTCCCTGGGTGTATTTTTTGCCGACCTGGCTCTGTTTTACCTATACCTGCATTTCCAAAAAAATAACGCCTCGAAAGGCGTTATCCTGGCTGTATTTTTCTATTTCTTCCTCTTTCTCCTCACCTCCCTCTAATCTATAATCTATAATCTTTAAACTATAAACTATAAACTTTAATCTTAATCTATAATCTCCGCCTCCTCCACCTCCGGTTCATCTTCCATCCTCACCATTTTTTCCTTTTCCTCGAATCCTTTTCTCAACCGATTGATTTTATACTGATTCAACAAATCGGTCACCCCATAGAAAATAGCGGTAATCCCGAACAAAATGAAAACTCCTTCAGCCGAAGAAAAAGGATCGAACAAAACGATTACACCGGCAATCAGGATCAGCACCGGAAAGAGATAACTGGCCAGGGAAACCGGTCCGAACTGACGGGCTGCAGCCAGGGTTACAAACTGTCCGACAGCGGCCAGCACCAGGATAAATCCCAAAAGGTACATAAAAATAGTGGCGAAAGTCGAAGGCAGACACAACAACAGCAATCCCAGCACCATACTCCCCACGCCGCTGAAGGGCACCAGACTCCGCCTATGGTCTTCGCGGTTCCGGTTGGAAATGATAAACGCAATGAGCCCTGTGATCAGAAACAAAACACCGATCAGCATAATGATATATCTGACAGCGGCTCCAGGCCAGATTACCAGTACAACTCCCAGGACTATGGCCAGAATGGCACGATAGATGGCTCCCTGAAAATTATTTGTAGTATAAACGATCTGCATACAATATTTTTTATAAAATTGAATAGTTTTTGATTAAACGAAGATAAACATTTTTTTGTTATGTCGGTACCCGGCTCCCCGGAAATTTACACTTTCCGGGCATATACCCGGCTTACAGGATTTCACGGCCCTCATCGTAGGGGTAATTTTTGGACCAAGTACAAAATTTAGCTACCTTTGCAACCTCAAAAAATGATCAATGGGATATAAAGAAGAAATTTTACGCCGCCGTACGTTTGGCATCATCAGTCATCCGGATGCCGGGAAAACCACTTTGACCGAGAAATTACTGCTGTTTGGCGGGGCTATCCATGTAGCAGGAGCCGTTAAGTCGAATAAAATCAAGAAAACAGCGACTTCCGACTTCATGGAGATAGAACGTCAGAGGGGAATCTCTGTAGCGACTTCCGTGATGGGCTTCGAATATAAAGGAATAAAAATCAACATTCTGGACACTCCGGGTCACCAGGACTTCGCCGAGGACACCTTTCGCACCCTGACGGCTTGCGACAGCGTCATCATTGTCATCGACGCCGCCTAAGGAGTAGAAACGCAGACCCGGAAACTGATGCAGGTTTGCCGGATGCGCAAAACCCCGGTGATTGTCTTTATCAATAAACTGGACCGTCCGGCCAACGATCCTTTCGATATCCTGGACGATGTGGAAAAAGAACTCCAAATCCAGGTGAATCCGCTGAGTTGGCCGATCGGCAGCGGCGACACCTTTAAGGGAATTTATAACTTACACCGTCAAAATCTTTGTCTGTATACCCCCAGCATTCAAAATATACAGGAAGGAATAGAAATTACCGATACCGACTCGGAAGAACTGGACCGTCACATCGGCGAAAGAGCAGCCGCAAAATTGCGGGAAGACCTGGAATTAGTGCGGGAAGTTTATCCCGGAATCAATCGGGAGGAATACCTGGAAGCCCGTGTAGCTCCGGTATTTTTCGGTTCTGCCCTCAATAATTTCGGAATCCGCGAACTGCTCGATTGTTTCATCGAAATCGCCCCCTCACCTCTTCCCCGCGAAACCGAAGAAAGAGTAGTGGAACCCGATGAAGAGAAATTTTCCGGCTTCGTCTTTAAGATTCATGCCAACATGGACCCTAATCACCGGGACCGGATTGCCTTTGTGAAAATCTGTTCGGGAATTTTCAAACGAAACACCAATTACCTGCATGTGCGGAACGGCAAGCAATTTAAGTTCTCCACTCCTACAGCGTTCATGGCCTCTAAAAAATCGGTCATCGACGAAGCCTATCCGGGAGACATCATCGGCCTGCACGATACCGGAACCTTCAAGATCGGCGACACGCTGACCGAAGGCGAAAAACTACACTATAAGGGGATTCCGAGTTTTTCACCCGAATTGTTCAAATACATCGAAAACGCCGATCCGATGAAATCCAAACAGTTGGCCAAAGGCATCGATCAACTGATGGACGAAGGGGTGGCACAGTTGTTTGTCAACCAATTCAACAACCGCAAAATCATCGGAACCGTGGGCGCCCTTCAATTCGAGGTGATCGAATACCGTTTGTTGCACGAATACGGCGCTGCCTGCCGCTGGGAACCCATCAATCTTTAAAAAGCCTGCTGGCTGGAAGCTCTGGACCAGGCAGAACTGGAAGATTTCAAAAAGCACAAGTCACAATATATGGCCAGAGACAAGGAAGGCAGGGATGTATTTTTAGCCGATTCCGCCTATATGCTGCAAATGGCCCAGGAGAATTACAAAAAACTGATTTTTCATTTTACATCGGAATTTTAAACGCAACTGCAAATCATTCAAAACAAAAAGATATGCCAGCAATCGGAAAAACATACAGTCAGCAGATCGTGGTATCGGAGAAGGACACCGCACTTGCCTATGGTTCCGGAAACCTTCCGGTATTCGCCACCCCGGCGATGATAGCCCTGATGGAAAATACCGCCGTGCATTGCCTGGAAGGCGAACTGGAACCCGGCAGCGACACGGTAGGCATTGCAATCGACGTACAGCATACGAAAGCAACCGCTGTAGGGCATCCCGTGGTTTGCCAGGCAACGGTCACGGAAACCGAAGGGCGACGGATCCGTTTCGAGATCACCGCCCGGGACGATAAAGGGAATATCGGACGTGCCATCCATGACCGTTTTATCATTATTCCCGAAAAATTCATGAGCAAACTCTGAAATGACATCCGATTTTCAATATCCGGATTGGTCCGAACATACCATACTCATCGCCGAAGATATAGATTCGAACTTTGCAGTGCTCTCGGCACTGCTGCAAAAAACCAATATCCGGATTCTCCGTGCCCACAACGGAGAAGAAGCCGTGGAGACCAGCCTGCTGAACCCAAGCGTACGCCTTATTCTGATGGATATCAGTATGCCTTGTTGCGACGGCATCGAGGCATCGAGACAAATCAGGCAACAATTGCCCGGAAAAATCGTAATAGCACAGACAGCCCACGATTTTTCCAGCGTAATCGCCGGAGAAAATTTCGACGCTTTCTTAAGAAAACCGATCCGACGCAAGCAATTGCTTGAGGTACTAAGCCTTTATCTGTCATAACATGGATTTTAATTTAACATCGGAATTTCAGCCTACCGGGGATCAGCCGGAAGCCATCGCCCAGTTAACCGAAGGAATACTTCAGGGACGGCCCTCCCAGGTTTTATTGGGAGTGACCGGGTCAGGAAAAACCTTTACGGTGGCCAACGTGATTAACCAGGTGAAACGGCCGACGCTGATTCTCAGCCACAACAAAACCCTGGCCGCACAGCTATATGGAGAATTTAAATCTTTTTTCCCGGAGAACGCCGTAGAGTATTTTGTATCCTATTACGACTATTACCAACCGGAAGCTTATCTTCCGACCACCGATACCTATATCGAAAAAGACCTGGCCATCAACGAGGAGATCGACAAGCTACGCTTGCGGACAACCGCATCCCTGCTGTCGGGACGCCGGGACGTGATTGTGGTTTCCTCGGTTTCCTGTTTGTACGGTATGGCCGATCCGAGGGCTTTCGGCTCCAACGTCACTCACCTGAAAAAGGGAATGACGATCAGCCGGAATGTATTATTGCGCCGGCTGGTGGATGCTCTTTATGCCAATAATGAGATAGAATTTAAACGGGGATGTTTCCGGGCCAAAGGCGAAACGGTGGATATCTTTCCGGCTATCGAAACGTATGACGGAGTTGCCTACCGCATCGAATTCTGGGACGATGTGATCGACCGCATATCCTCGTTTAATCCGGTAACGGGACAAACCCTGGGCACACAGGACGAACTGGATATTTATCCGGCCAATCTCTTCGTCACGGACAAAGCCACCGTCGCTCATGCTTTATTCGAGATCGGACAGGATTTACCGGTCCAGCTAGCCTTTTTAAAGGAAAACGGCAAGTTTCTGGAAGCCAAACGGCTGGAAGAACGGGTGAAATACGATATGGAAATGATCCGGGAACTAGGCTATTGTCCGGGCATTGAAAACTATTCGCGCTATTTCGACGGCCGGGCGGCCGGGATCAGGCCTTTTTGCCTGCTGGATTATTTTCCGGAAGACTTTCTGATGGTGATCGACGAATCGCATGTCACCCTACCTCAGATCAGGGCCATGTACGGCGGCGACCATGCCCGCAAAACCTCTCTGGTGGAATATGGCTTCCGGCTTCCGGCAGCTTTCGATAACCGACCGTTGACATTCGACGAGTTCGAACAAAAAACAGGGCAAACCATTTATATCAGCGCCACTCCCGCCGACTACGAACTGGAAAAAAGCGAAGGTGTGGTGGTGGAACAGATCATCCGTCCGACCGGGATTCCCGATCCGTTGATCGAAGTGGTGCCGAGCCTGAATCAAATCGACCACCTGGTGAACGAGATCCAGAAGCGTATCTCCCTTCAGGAAAGAACGCTGGTTACTACCCTGACCAAGAAGATGGCCGAGGAATTAAGCAAGTATCTGGACCGCATCGGTGTTAAATGCCAATATATCCATTCGGATGTGGATACCATCGAACGGGTGAAAATCCTGGAGAACCTGCGCAAAGGAGTGACCGACGTGCTGATAGGCGTCAATCTGCTGCGGGAAGGACTGGACTTGCCGGAAGTGTCGCTGGTAGCGATATTGGATGCCGATAAGGAAGGTTTTTTGCGGTCGACACGTTCGCTGACGCAAACCGCCGGAAGAGCTGCCCGCCATGTGGGCGGCAAAGTCATCATGTATGCCGACCAGATTACCCGCTCGATGGAGGAAACCATCAACGAAACCAATTACCGGCGGGAAAAACAATTACTCTACAACGAGGAACATCACATTATTCCCCGTCAGATCAGAAAATCCACGGATGCCGCGCTCACCCAGGATACTTCCAAAGCCTATATCGAAGAGGAGCATATGAACCTGGTGGCCGATCCGCTGGTAGCCTACCTGAGTAAACCGGAAATCGAAAAAATGATACAAAAAACCAAAGCGGCCATGCAAAAGGCGGCCAAGGAACTGGATTTCATGGAAGCCGCCCGTCTGCGCGACGAAATGTTTATGCTGGAAGAAAAACTCAAAAAGCGGTAAAGGGTCATTTTTTCTTCAACAGGTCGTCCACCAGTTTTTCAAAAAATCCCCGGTAAGAGGCGACCTTCACTTTTCCGCTGATCCTTTCCTTTCGCTCAAGCTCCATCGCCCGGCTTCCAAGCCATTGCGCCATTTTGTAGCGCAATCCGTCGTCGGAACAGCGTTCCTCGATCTTTACGCCCCAGGCATACAATTCGGCATCCGGAATTTGCTCCTCATTCCACTTTTCCTCGGCCAGAGTGATGTAAACTTTCCAGTCGCCGACTTTTTCAGCGGCATGCATCCGGGCATTGCGGATGATGAGCCGGGCACCTTCGACTTTTTCTTTTTTCAGTCGTTTGGCATAAGCTTTAAAGCCCGTTTCATCGAATTGCCCGTCATGCACGAAATTTTCTGCACCCGCCACCCACAGGGCGGCCATTTTTTTGCGGACATTCGCTTCTCCGTAAAGGTCGTACAATTCATTCCGGTGACTCAGGATATAATCGAAAAACGCCGGAGAAAGGTTAATGCCATACTGATCCAGCAATTGCCAATAATGAGCCTCTTTTAATAGTGCGGGCGACTTTGGGGCAAAGTAAACCTGCAAAGCGCTATCGGCTTCTTCCGCCAGGCCGGCCTTTCCCAACATATGGATATACTCCTCCAGAAATCCATCCTCCCTGTCTCCTTCCCGATACCTTTGCCGCATATCCGCCAGCCCTTTTCCGGTGACCGCTTTAACCGCCTCTTCCCGCAATTCTTCCGGACTTCCGGCCCGGAGCAGCCGATGAAGCTCCCGTCCGGAAGCATCGGTGAAAACCAGACAGGCCTGGTCGGCTTCGCAGCTTCTGTTGATGAAATGCTCTTTAAAATAAGCAGCTACTTCCGGATCGGTAAATAAATAGGCTGCCATTTGCTTGTGGGCTGCACCGGGAATATAGAAATCCGTAAACACCGATTTACCCTGTTCGCGGGCCAACTGAAGCGCCTCATCCGCCGAAAGTTCGCGGAAAGGTATTCCCTTTGCCTGTTCAAGGGCTTCGCGGGCATAGGCGATCAGCCGGTCAGCATCGCCGGCACCTTCTTTAAAAAGGAGCATTTTTCCCTTGGCATTTAAAAACGCCAGGGCAGAGGTCCCTCCGATTCCATATTTATCGCGGAAAGCATCCCGCTGCCGGCCGGACAAACGAAGATTGACGAAATGCTGATTCAAAAAATCGGCCACTTCGTTCAGGGTAAACACATTGCGTTCCAGCAAAAGAGAAGCCTGATTGCGCTCATCGGCCAGAAAGACGAACAGTTCTTTTTCTTCTTCAGCCGCTTGCTCCAATGCCTTCGCAACGTCCACCCGCACAAAAGAAACGGCACGGCTGTTAGCCTTTTTGATTTCGGCCAAAGCCTTCGCTTTTTCATAGGCTTCCCGCAAGGCTTCCGGATTTTGCCGGACGGCCTGCGGAGTCACCGTCCCCACCAAATCGCCGTAGGGCATGAAAAAAGCAAATACCGGATAAGGATGCAAAAGCAAGCGGGGCGTAAACTCCTGCCCCTGCGGTGTATTCATATCCATCCGGATAGCTACTATGTTCCGGTTCAGATAGTTCATGAGTTCCGGATGTTTTTGCAACTGCCGCTCTAAACCCGGATAGGCTTCGCCGGCCTCCACCAACACCAATTTATGTTCACGGGCGGCCTGTAAACTGGCCTGCTCCCAATTGAACGGCAGAAACAGCGAAAGAGAAGGCTGCTGCGCCCTGACCGGTAATCCGGACATTCCGCTTAACCATAAGATTACAAAAACAAAAATCCTGTTCATCATTTGTCAGAGTTTATACAAAAATAAACCCCGGGGCGTTTATTTCTTGCGCTATGCGACAAGATTTAACATTTTTAACTTAAATACGGCCTTACTTCGCCTCTCCTTAATTCATCCGAAAGGCACTAACCACTTTACCGCCGTTTTTCTTCATGCCCTCAGCTGCATACTTTTGCTCCAGTTCCCTGCTTTTTACCGCCCCGGCAGCATCCCCGATATGTTCCTGTAAACGGGCCTTCAAACTCATCAGGTCGGCTTTAGTAAATTCATCCGGCGTTGCGGCGCATTCCTCACCGATCCAACGGATTCCCTCTTCCACCAGGCTTTTGTCGCTGCAAGCTTTCAGCGCTTCCATATTCTCCATAAAATAGGCATTCCAGGCATTGTTCCGGAAAAGATTATACGCCGACACTTCCTTCATCTTATCCAGCAATCCCCGGAAATCGGCTTTGCGGACATATCCGGCCGTATAGAGCCGCGCCAATGCCGCAGGGGCCGTTTCAAAATCGACGTGCCGGAGATACTCGATAAACCGGACATTCCTGTCTTCGTCAAAAGGTTGGTTTCCCTCAGGCCTCCAACGAGTGAGGGCCTGCACACCCTGATCGATACTCTGACTTAATTTACGATCGACCTCTTCGCGTCCCAATTGTCTGCCGAGCCTTTCCCGTCCGGCCATCACTTTTCTCAGAGGTTCGGTCAAAGGATCGTGAAGATAAAGCTTCACCATTTCCCAATTGTTCTTTTGAGCCAACTGACCGATATCGAGCTTTCCCAAGTAATCCTCCGCGGCCTCTGCCAGTTCCGAACCCATATAAGCACCGGACAGGGCGATCAGGTAATCCGACATGAATTTCTCTCCTCTTTCCCCTTCGGTATACCTCCGGGTCAGGGCGGACAGATTCTTCAAAGGATCGTTCGCCTGCCGGGCTCCGGCCAACAGCCAGGCAGGATCCCCGGCGCCCACCATGCGATGAACCCACTCACCCGTCCCGGGATCAATAAACAACAAGGTTGGAAATGCCTTTATCTCATAACGTTTTTTCAGCATTACCCCATCCACATCCTTCTCCATATCCATTTTGGCATTGATAAAAGTCCGGTTGAAATAATCCCCCACCGAATCGAGGGTAAAAACATCCCGGGCCAACATTTTGCAAGGCCCGCACCAGGAAGTGTAACAATCGACAAATATGAGTTTTTTTTCTTTTTTCGCTTTCCGGACGATTTTCTTCCATTCTTTCGATCCGACAAAAGAAATCCCGCTGTCCTGAGCTTCCGCTACCCATGCCAATACGCTCATCAGCAAGGCCAATAAAATTAATTTTTTCATGTTCAATATACCCGTTGACGGAATTAATAATAGAAAAGATGTATAATAATAAGTTGTATAGAGTGCTGATATTTAGCCTATAAAAGTAACAGAACTTTTAATACGATATCATTCTACGCACAATTCGTATGCAATATTCGCAAGATTTTCAGACATCTGCAAACATTTCTCCTATAATGTGGTAAATGATCAGG
>CAJKZL010000074.1 GCA_905204385.1 uncultured Odoribacter sp.
CACGTATGTAGAAAGCTTGGTTAGCAACTGAGGTTTGATTTCACCTTGGGGTTTGTCGAGATGAACCCGTACAGTAGTTTTAGATGCATTATTACATGACATGAGAGCCATTATAAGAATAGCAAGGAAAGAGAATTTCATCATATTACTATAATTTTAGTTTAAGATGAGCGAATTTAATAAACTGCGATTGTGATTAGTTCAAAATTAGAAGCTTTAACCTTTATTTAACCACCCTCTGCCGTAATCGCCAGTGATTTACTTTCATTCATCGAAAGGATTAAAACTGTTCTTTTTAATCCTGTCACTATTTTGCAAATGCCGAATATTCAAAATCGAATCCTAAAAAATCAAATAAAATCGCCACCTTCAATTTTTATGATAAACAAATAAAACATGTCTATTCAAATATCAAACTCTCATATACAGAAAAAAAATTGATTCTTCCGATAGACAGCCGCTAGTTGTTTATTTCAAACAGAATATAAATCCTTATTTTAGGGGAATTTTCTCGATTCTTCTCTGGTGTCTTCCGCCTTCAAATTCGGTAGACAGAAAACGCTCGACGATATCCTGAGCATCGTCGAAGGAGATAAAACGGGCAGGAATACAACATACGTTGGCATTGTTATGGAGGCGTGCCAACCAGGCGATATCGGTCGTCCAACAGAGAGCCCCCCGGATCCCCTGATGAATATTGACAGTCATACAAATCCCATTCCCACTCCCACAGAGCGCGATTCCTCTCTCGAACTCGCCGGATTCAACAGCAGCAGCCATCGGATGGGCAGTATCGGGATAATCCATACTTTCAGCAGAATGTGTACCGAAATCTTTTACTTCATAACCTTTCTGGCGAAGGAATGCCACTAATTTTTCTTTGTATTCGTAACCGGCATGGTCACAGGCTATAGCTATATTCATTTCTATCGATTTGTTATTAGAGTCGCAACGTGCAAACTGTTACAACGATGTGATTATTCTGAAATACAAAGTTAAAGTTTTATCCTTAAGGAAAGCAAATAAAAAACGGGTATTCTTCCGAATACCCGCAAAGAAAATATTTCTTTTTTAGAGAATAAGCTTATATCCTTTACCGTGAACGTTGATGATTTCAACAGAAGGATCCTTTTTAAGGTGTTTACGTAATTTGGTGATGTAAACATCCATACTTCTGGCATTGAAATAATTGTCGTCGGCCCAGATGTTTTTGAGTGCATAATTTCTTTCGAGCACTTTGTTGACATTCTGGCATAATAATTTCAAGAGCTCAGACTCTTTTGTCGTCAGTTTTTGTTCTTCTTCTCCATCGAACAGGGTCTGTTTTTTAGAGTTGAAGGTCAATTTACCGATTTTGAAGATTTCCTGTTCATCTTCAGGTTTGAGTCCGGTAGAACGACGCAGTACGGCTTCGATTCTGAGTAATAACTCCTCCATACTGAAAGGTTTGCTCATATAGTCGTCAGCCCCTAATTTGAAGCCTTCCAGGACATCTTCCTTCATATTTTTAGCCGTCAGGAAAATGATTGGAATTTCGCTGTTGATCTGGCGAATTTCCTTAGCCAGGGTAAAGCCATCTTTTTTAGGCATCATCACATCCAGGATACATATATCGAAAGGCTGGTTCAGAAAGGCTTCATAAGCTACCTCCCCATCTTCGCATAAAACAGTCTCGAATCCTTTTGCCCTCAGATATTCTTTCAGGAGCATACCCAGATTCGTATCATCTTCTGCTAATAAAATTTTTATTTTCTCCTCCATAACTATTTAGTTTTTAAATAAATTCTCTGAAAAATATACGCTTTTAGAAAAATAAAGTTCTCTTTACTTTTTGTTTTTTTATAGCCAGTGGTAAAATAATATCGAAACGACTTCCTTTTCCTTCAGCGCTTTCCACTTCTATCCTTCCGTTATGGGCTTCAACTATCGTTTTTACATAGGATAATCCCAAACCGAATCCCTTCACATCGTGAAGATTTCCTGTAGATACCCGGTAAAATCTTTCAAAGATCATCTTCTGTTCTTTGGCAGCAATTCCTATGCCATTGTCTATTACACTGATAATAATTTCGTTACCTTTATTTCGGGTATATACGCTGATTTCAGGTACTTTGATACAATACTTAATAGCATTATCCAATAAATTCGAGATGACATTGGTAATATGCACCTCGTCGGCAAAAATTTCATCCTGATCCGCTTCAGGATAGTAATATAGTTGACCGCCCTTATCTTCTACCCGCAAGCTAAATTTAGTCACCAGGCTTTCCACCACATCGTTCAAATTAATATTCTTCAGCTTCAATTTCATGCGGGTTTCTGTAAATAAAGCAGTCTGCAATACTTTTTCCACCTGAAACGTCAACCGTTTACTCTCATCCCTGATAATCCCGGCAATATGATCGATCGTCGAGGGGGAATTATTCACCGCCCCGTCTTTCAACATCTGGGCCGCCAGCGAAATGGTAGCGATCGGCGTCTTAAACTCATGAGTCATATTATTTATGAAATCATTCTTGATAGCCGACAGTTTCTTCTGACGGACAATTACAATAATGCAAAATCCGAAACAAAGAACCAACAATACGGTAATGATCAAACTAGGTAGCAATAAGAAAATGGAAGAAAGCAAATCATGCGTCTGATCCGGGAAAATCAGAAAGAGTGTCGCTGCATTCTGAGAATCGCCGAGAAACATTTTCCGGTTGTAAGTGTAATCGGAATGCCTGTTGAAAAAATGCTGAGACATTACCACAAACTGGGATTTCTCCTTGACTGCATATTCGAACTTGGCATTCACCCCGTTATTCTTCAAGTATTCCCCGATCAATTGATCGAGGTCGATTCCCTGAAGCCATTCCTCCAAACTTTTTTGTACCTCACCGGATTTAGTAACCACTACCAGATCATATTCCTTTCCGAGACTGTTTTTCAACTCTTTCCTCGATTTCTCGATGGAATTGATCAAACTGGGATTTCCTTTCCGTCCGAATACTTCTGAAGCTCCGGCATCTTTATCGTCATAATTCAAGGGACAAACGGTGTAATCGATGACAATAGACATATTCTCGTGTCCCTGCAAATCAGGCTGAATACCCAGCGTCAAGGGATTTTCGTGTACTAAGCCTTTCCCATCCCATCGGTGGAGATCAGCCGGTTTAGGATCCTGTATCTGCGTTTCCCTATTCTTTTCTTCAATTTTATTGATGACTTGATCGATAGACTTATTGACCAGATAGTCAAACTGAGCCTTTTTTAATTTAAAAGCAGTCTGGAAATACCGGGCTTGAGTGAAGATCAATCCTAATAAGGCCACCCCCATCACCACACCTAAAATTATTATCTGCTTCTTTCTCATACCCACAAATTTAACATTTCAATTTTAACACTTCTCACACTTAACACACTTTAACCTAAACACAATCTTCATAACAGTGGCTTTTTTAACACTTCCCTAGTGAAATGCCGAATTTCTCTCCTCAGGCTTCCTCTCTTCTTCTAAAATAATTGTTAAAATGGAATCACGTCCAGGATATTTTTTCCGAACTACTATTCCTTTTCAGGATAAAGACTCTAGAATAAAGACATTTGGCCTCCATCGACAGTCCGTCTTTCCTTTCCCAAATGCCGATAAGCCAAGTCGGTTACCTCCCTTCCCCGGGGGGTTCGCTTGATAAAGCCTTCCTTGATCAGAAAAGGTTCATATACCTCTTCCAAAGTTCCCGCATCTTCTCACACGGCCGTCGCATTCGTGGTCAGCCCTACCGGTCCTCCCTTGAACTTCTCGATAATGGTCAGCAAAATCTTATTATCCATTTCATCCAGACCATACTGGTCGATATTCAGTGCTTCCAAGGCATAACGGGTAATGGCATGATCGATACTTCCATTACCTTTCACCATGGCAAAATCGCGTACCCGTCTCAACAAAGCATTGGCAATACGGGGAGTGCCTCTGCTCCGGGAAGCTATTTCTTCAGCTGCCTGGGTGGAAATCCCTATATGGAGGATGGAAGCCGACCGACGGATAATGCCTGCCAATACCTCCATATCATAGTATTCCAAATGGCAGTTGATGCCGAACCGGGCTCGTAAAGGAGCGGTCAGCGATCCACTTCGCGTGGTCGCCCCGATCAGCGTAAAGGGATTGATTTGGATTTGCACCGACCGGGCAGCAGGTCCCTTATCGATCATGATGTCGATGCGATAATCTTCCATAGCCGAATAGAGATACTCCTCGACCACCGGGCTCAAACGATGAATTTCATCGATGAAAAGCACATCGTTTTCTTCCAGATTCGTCAACAACCCGGCCAGATCACCAGGTTTATCCAAAACCGGACCGGAAGTAACTTTGATGCCCACCCCCAATTCATTGGCAATGATGGTAGACAAAGTGGTCTTCCCCAAACCGGGAGGGCCATGCAAAATGACATGGTCCAGAGACTCCCCCCGCATTTTAGCAGCACGTACGAATATCTCAAGATTTTCCACAATCTTCCTTTGTCCCTGGAAATCCCCGAAATTCAACGGACGTAATGCACGTTCGAATTCCTTGTCCGTTTCCTTTAATGTTTGATCCCTGATATCAAATTCACCCATATTTGAAATTGCAATGTTTCCCATTCCGGAAGGCATATACCTTCTTGTTCTCCTTATTCTATTCCTGTTCAAAAATAGAAAAACAAAATATCAACTCAAAGTGTTAAAAGGGAAAGACACCCATTTTAGGGTAAATTAATTATCGTGAAAAAAATACCGGATATCCTCCTCTATCCGCCGGATAGGTAAATAAGCGCCGAACTTTAAATTCTGACGCAACTGATAATCCAGGTTATTTCTGTTCCGGTAGAGTTCACTTATCATGGTACGGGTGACCTCTTTATTTCTTCTTTCCGCACGAATGATCGCTTTACAAACTTCCTTGCACACTAAAGTCACCAAGTCGTATAAATTGTGGCCGCGTACAAACAAATAAACATTGTCGGGAGTTACTCCCAGTTTCAGGTATTTTTCCTTCACCTTATCCAGGTCGGCCGCAGGGTATTTCCTCCCCAGCACATTTATTTTACATTCCACCCGTTTTCTTAATTCATCCAAGGCGCGTGCGCCATTATCCTTTACCAAAGGAAACATCCGGGAATTGGGAAGAGCGACATAAGAATCGAATTCAAACTGGCTGAATCGGACAGGATCCGCATTCTGAAAGTATAAATGCCAGATAAAAAGAGGGTATAATATATTGGAAAATTCTTTCAGAAAACGACGGAAATCAAAAAGGTCATTGTCTAAATTCGTCACCCGCAAACAGACTTCATCCAGTCCTTCGGCATAGCAATGATGATTTTCGAAAGAGTAGGTATAAGTCTGCAACACACAATGCTTAACATTAATTCTCCGTTCACGGAGCAAATATCTGTAGTCGCTGTCTATGCAAATAAAAAAATGGGGACTCAGATAATCGAAGTACTTCAGGCATTGCGTAACCCCCGAAGTTTCGTGTCCGAATTCATTTCTCGACCCGGCAATAAAATGAAACTTATCCTGGGGCCGGAAGTGATTCAATATCCGGTTCCAAAAGGCGATATCATCTTTATTTTCGACATGTACAGCAGCTTTGCAACGCAGCATCTTAGCGTCCGCAGCAAACCGCCTGGCCGCATTGGCAAAATGGACCGACCGGTTGTCGGCAACCTTATTTTCACGCACAAACATAAAACTAAAATATAATCTGCCTACCGAAATTTCACCGGCACTTTACCACACTTACACTTACTCCATTCCGAACAAGGCCTTCTGCAAGGAATACCCCGATCCCATCCAAAACCGGCCCTGCCGCTCTTTCCATCTTTTCCTTTTATCTTTGCTTCACTCTTTTAGTTTAATCAGATCCTCCACAAACACCAATTTATCCCCCCAGCCATCTCCAAAAAGACTCGGAGAATGAGTAGAGGTAATAATCTGACAGTTATGGTTCAACCGACGGATTTCTTCAAACAGTATATATTGCCATTCAATATGTAAAGAAATTTCCGGTTCGTCCATCAGTAAGATATAGGGCTCCTCCTCCATCAAAAACACCCTCATCAGAATCAGCAATAACTGCTTTTCTCCCGACGAAAGTTTATATAAAGGAATGACTTCTCCATCGTCAATAAAAACCAGATGATTGGTATGGGGATCTATTTGAATGATTTTACCGGTCTTTGCGAACAAACGGTCCACCGTCTCGAACAACGTCCGGATGCGCTTGTTAATCCGGTCGGCCTGCTCCGGGAAATTAGTCGCTTTCAAGCGGTAATCCGAAAACGAAGGACTATTTCCTCCAATGTCGTACACTATGGTATGGAGTTCATTATACAATTGACTATATTCCTTACCGGCCTTGGGCCTATCCCGGAAAGGAACGTCGAAAGTACTGATTTTTTGATACTTCACCTTTTTCAATACAGTTTTAAGCTCAGCACCCGTCATTTTCTGATGAAAGCGGACGGCATAATCATCCAGTTCGATTTTCACTTCCACTCCATAGGCCTTCAGCCGTTTTACGTCGGCCAACATAATTGAATCGATGATATTGAACAGCGTGGTTTTACCACTTCCGTTGATACCGATCAAAATGTTTACATCCGGATTCAGATTTTCCCATAGAAAATCATATTTCCGCCATAAATTCCGGATTTCAATGCTATGTATCATATATTATAAGCGATAAATTACTAAGCGGCCGAGTCGCATTTTACGCTCTCTCCAACAAAGGTAGGAAAGTAATAACGAAAAACAAACTGAAAATCGAATAACAGACGGGGAAAAAAGATAATTTTGCCGCGCAAATAAAAAACATGCCTTAAAATAAAGCAACGATGAAAGGACTTTACACGATTCTGTTACTGATCTGTTCCAATATCTTTATGACGTTCGCCTGGTATGGCCATCTGAAATTACAGGAGGCTAAAATCAGTACACATTGGCCCCTGATCGGAGTCATTCTTTTTTCATGGTGTATCGCTTTTTTCGAATATTGTGCCCAAGTGCCCGCCAACCGGTTGGGATTCGAAGGTAACGGCGGACCGTTCAGTCTTATGCAACTGAAAATTATTCAGGAAGTCATCACACTGGTGATCTTTATCCTTTTCTCTCTGATCTTTTTCAAAGGGGTAAGCTTGCAGTGGAATCATATAGCCGCTTGCGTTTGCCTGGTCATGGCTGTTTATTTTATTTTCCTGAAATAAAAGCATCATTCTCTCGGTAGAATTTATCCCTACAATAAAAATTCCCCGATTCCTTTAGCCGGAATGGGGAATATCGAGAGAGAGTTTTAAACAATAGGCTTTATGCCCAGGCAGTTTCTTCTGCCTTAGGAGCTTCTTCTTTTATGTACTCTCCGGCTTCCGTAAAATAAACGGTCAATTTTCCATCTTCTTTTTTAATCTCCAGCTTATAACTGTTATCTGTCCCTTTTGCTGCTTTATCGATAGTATAACCTTCATATTTAGAAGCAACAGCCTTTGTCACCGCTTCGGGCACTTCAGCCACTTCCACTTCCGCATAAGTTACCTCGGACTGGGCCAATAAAAGAGGAGTCTCTTCCTTAACCACAGTGTCCTTCTTTACAACGGTATCCTGAGCATTTACAGGAATCATTACATACTCCTCAGCCGATGCCGGAATGGCAAAAACACTAACTGTCAATGCTACGATTGCGCTTTTCACTAAATTTTTCATGGTACTTCAATTTTAAATGTTTATATCTGATTCGAATACTAATTGCTGCATTCTGTAAAAGAATAAGAAAAAATAATGCCATAGTTTACCCTATTGTTATTCACAATCGATAACACTCTAATTTTCAAAAACCTTCGTTCAATCGATAGTATATTTTTCGATAATATTTACAAAAATTTTGTGGAAAAATGTAGATTAAGCTCCCGGAAGCTGAGGAAGAAATCCCCAATTACCTCCACCTAGGAGATTTAAAATCCCTAAACCGGGTATATCGGTCCGGATATTTTTCTTCTTTCGCAATAACTTTTCTCTTTTCCTGTCGTTCACATCTTATGATTAAGTCCCGAAGGCATGTTTTCGACAGAACTTCTATACAAATTCAATAGCATAAAACGTTTCACCATTAAAATAGCCACCCGGGCTATTCACATTTTATTTGCCCTAGCTTCTTTGGCCGCACTGGGTTTAATGGCGTTCGAATTCGGCTATTCCATTGAAGATACGGATGCTGAAACGATCGGTAAAGGCTTTCGAATGATCACCCTGATTTTCTTTTTCGGTAGTTTGGCAAACATTGCGCTTCATCCCAAAGAACTCCCGAAAGAAACGGGATTCTGGGTAGAAATCGTGGTGCTGGGACTCCTGTTATTCATTATGCTTACCCAGAATCCCGGCCATTTCCCCGACCATCGATGGTTACACCGAACCGATCACATCCTGCTGCATCTTATCTTACTTCTTATCAGCATTATTCAGCTTTCAAAAGTGCTGGTGTACACTTTACAAAGGCGAATCCGTCCGGAATCGATGTTTGCCTATAGCTTTCTTCTCCTCATTTTTCTGGGAGCCGCATTATTGATGCTCCCCAGAGCCCACACCGGAAACCTCAGCTTTATGGATGCTTTATTCACTTCTACCAGTGCCGTATGCATTACCGGACTCACGACTGTAGATGTCTCGTCCACCTTTACCCTCACCGGACAAGTGATTCTCTTATTATTAATCCAGATCGGAGGCGTAGGAGTGATGACCTTTACCAGTTTCATTGCACTGTCTTTTTTCACTCAGACTACCTTCAATGACCAAATGGCTTTAAAAAACATTTTAAGTGAGGAATCCATGAATAATATCTTTCGGACGCTTCTCTATACTTTATTTACCACTTTAATCGTTGAATCGATCGGTACCTGGATTCTCTGGTGGGAAATCCGGGATATTTCCTCAAGCCATATTCCCAACCCTACCTTTTTTGCGGCTTTTCACGCCGTTTCGGCTTTTTGCAACGCCGGATTTTCAACTCTTCCGGATAATCTGAATAACGTGGCTGTACGCCATTTGTATGGATTCCAATGCTGGATTGCAGTATTGATCATTATCGGAGGCATCGGATTTCCCATCGTATTCAACTACGGCAAACTGCTCAACCATAAACTAATGAACTTACTATACCGCATATCCGGATCGGCAAAGCGCATGCCTTCGCATGTACGGATTGTAAACACCACCACACGAATTGTAATTACAGCTACAATTTGCCTTTTGGCCGGAGGTATGGCGTTATTCTGGATCTTCGAAAAAGATTACCTGGCAGACCTTCCCCTACGGGGAAAGTTAGCCTTCTCATTTTTCGGGGCCGCTACACCCCGGACCGCCGGATTCAATATTATGCCGATGCACTTACTTTCCACGCCCACCATCCTCCTCACGATGTTTCTGATGTGGATAGGCGCATCTCCCTTATCCACCGGAGGGGGGATAAAAACCACAACGTTTACGATTGCCTGTAAGAGTATTTTCAACACTTTGAAAGGGAAAAAGAATGTGGAAATATTCAAACGGCAAATACCGAACGAAAATATCAGGAGAGCATATGCCATCATTCTATTATCCATCTTATGGACTTCCCTGGCCACTTTGCTGATCTCCATCACCGTACCGGGAAGCCGGGTCACCCAAGTCCTGTTCGAGGTCATCTCGGCCATCAGCACTGTCGGTCTCAGCCTGGATTTCACCGCTCAGCTCACCACAGCAGGTAAAATCATCATCTGCCTGACCATGTTTGCGGGACGGGTAGGCCTGATTACTCTTTTAACGAGCATGGTCCCCCGGCAAAGCACGCAAAATTATCTCTATGCCGAAGATAATGTCATTCTATAACTGCAAGTCACGGAATCAGCCTGGCGGAAGCAGATCTCCACACTATAACATCCGGCCTCACTTTCCGGGGGTCTTTATGGCATAAAACTTAAAACCCAGGAAAAACATTCCGGAGAGATTACCGTAAATACAAGCTAACGATCCAAAGGACAAGAAATTCGGGACATCGATCCGGGCATTTTTCCTACTAATCCGCAGGACGAACACTTTGTTGAAGTATAAAAAAACAACCCTATGAAATGTATCATCATCGGTTTAGGCAATTTCGGAATAGCTTTGGCCCAGCGCTTGACCGCCATGGGATACGAGGTGATCGGCGTGGATAAAGACATCGATAAAGTCAATGCCTACAAAGACAGCATCAAAAAC
>CAJKZL010000075.1 GCA_905204385.1 uncultured Odoribacter sp.
CTATCAGCGGCAACCGCGAACCGGTATGGGTTTTGGACGGGATCATCCTGGAAAACCCGGTTCCTCTGGATGCTGCCGAACTGAACAGTATGGACAAAGTCAACCTGATCGGTAATGCCATCTCCGGACTGAATCCGGAAGACATCGAACGAATCGATATCCTGAAAGATGCTTCTGCAACGGCAATCTATGGTGTAAAAGCCGCCAACGGGGTGATTGTGATTACCACCAAACGAGGCAAACCGGGTCCTCCGGCCGTCAATTATTCCACCTCGATGAGCATTGTGGGGAGTCCGGATATCGAGAAAATGCACCTGATGAATTCTAAAGAAAGAATTGAAGTATCGGAAGAAATGCACTGGCGCGGACTGCAATATGTGGGTTATACGCCGAACGGCATGGGATACGAAGGGGCTTTGCAGGATTTGTGGGACAATAAAATCACGCTGGACAGTTTCAATGAAAGAGTGAAAAAGATGAAAGAGATGAATACCAACTGGTTCGATTTGCTTTACCGGAATTCGTTCAGCCAGTCGCACACCCTTTCTGTCTCCGGAGCCGGCGACAAAGTGAGTTATTATTTTTCCGCCGGTTATTCTAATCAACAAGGTGCCGTATTGCAGGAAAAAGGCGAACGCTACAGTTTTATGTCGAATCTGGATATACATGCTTCGCAAAAATTCCATGCTATGTTGAGTATAGGGGCCAGCATCGGCACAAACGCACGGCCTCATTCGAGCATCGATATGTTGTCGACAGCCTATCAGACGTCACGCGCCGTGCCGGCTTACAACGAGGACGGCAGTTTGGCTTTTTTCGACAGGGATAAAGGATATAACGGCACGCCGAATCTTTATTATAATATATTCCATGAACTGAATACCACGGGCCAATCGGACGAAACCCGCAGCATCAATACCAACGTCACCCTGGATTATACGGTGACCAACTGGCTGAAGCTGAACGGAACGTTTTCGTATAATACCGGAGTCTCCACACAGGAAGAATTTGCCGACGAGGACAGTTATTTCGTTTCTACCAAGCGCAAAACCGTATACGGTTACCGTTTTAACACCGCAACCTATGCCTCGGCTTATAATAACTGGCGGGATCAAGTGTGCGAACTTCCTTACGGAGGGGTACTGGACGAAACTTACAACCGTAACAATGCTTACACAGCGCGGGTGTCGGCACAATTGGAAAAACAGTTAGGCGACCATATCTTATCGGCTTTCGGCGGTATCGACGTCCATTCGTCTGCCTATATCGGGAAAAAGGAAATCATTTACGGTTATATGCGCGACCGCGGGAAAAATGTGACCTGGATCAATCCGGCCGAATGGGATAATTACAGAAAAATCACCGAACGTCTTATCCCGACCTTCACCGATTCTAAGACGAATACGCTTTCTTATTATGCTTCTGCTTCCTACATTTACAAGGGGAAATATATCCTGAATGCAAATGTACGCGGCGACGGCTCGAATAAGCTGGGACAGGTTAAAGATGCCCGTTTCCTCCCGATCTGGTCGGTATCCGGCCGCTGGAACGTAGCCGACGAAGCTTTCATGCTGTCCTTGGAAAAGATTTTGCCAGAGTTCTCCCTCCGTGCTTCTTACGGTTTGCAGGGTAACGTTACCGAAGCCCATAATCCGAATATGATCATCAGCCTGGGCAATTTCGACAGCAAGTCGGAAGAATATATCGCAACGCTTTATTCTCTTCCCAATCCGGGACTGAAATGGGAGAAAACCAGTTCTTTCAATATCGGTGTGGATTTCTCTTTATTCAACGGGATTATAAGCGGGACATTCGAATATTACACCAAAAAAGGAAAAGACCAACTGGTATCTCTCACCATTTCCCCGACGAACGGAGCTACGTCGGCAACCATCAACGGCGGAACAGTGCATAACAAAGGTTGGGAGCTTTCCCTGTCGGCCGTACCGGTAAAGACAAAAAACGTCACCTGGAGCCTCAATTTCAATACCAGCAAAAACAAAAACGAAATCACCAATGCCGGTACGCACGAGTATACTTACAATGACTACCTGAACGGATCGATCATTAAAGATGGATATGCCGTCAATTCTTTCTATTCTTACCGTTTCGACAAACTGGACAAAAGCGGTTTGCCCCTTTTCCACGGTACACAATATAAAGATGAAAACGATAATGTGCTGATCAATAACAAAGAAGAGGCCATCGCTTCGGCCCTGGCTTATAGCGGGCGCCGCGAACCGCTGTTTTCCGGAGGTATGTCGTCCAATCTCAGATTATATAATTTTTCCGTAAACTTTTTGTTTGCCATCCAGTTAGGAAATAAAATCCGGTTAAACGATTTATACGGCGACAACTTCCGTCTTCCTTACCCGCAGCAAAACATGCAGGATGAATTTGTCAACCGCTGGCGCAACCCGGGAGATGAGGAGTTTACCAATATTCCGGTGCTGAGCGATATATTGCCCCGGCCATCTTATGGCGGTGCTCTCGACGAAATTTGCCAGAATCGCTGGGAGATGTACGACAACAGTGATCTGCGCGTGGTATCGGGCAATTTCATGCGCTGCCGCTCGATTTCAGTATCCTACAGTATGCCGGACAAATTGTTGCAAAAGACATTTTTAAGGAATGTTTCCATGACGCTCGGTGTCACCAATCCGTTTGTCATCAAAAGCAAAGACCTGAAAGGACGTGATCCGGAACAGGTAACTATGGGGTCTGGGACCATCCCGCCACAAAAGACCTGGAGTTTTTCCTTAAACGTAACTTTATAATATTTATCTCATGAAATACAAAGGATTCTATATCATAGCTTTTTTGTTTTTGCTGACTTCCTGTGATAATTTTCTGGAATACAAAGACAAAGACAAAGTCATCCCCAATAAACTGGCTCATTACGAGGAACTGATCTTCGGAGAGATCATCGTCAAACACTGGGAAGATGTATTTGTTAATTTACCTTTGATGACTGATGATGTAGCGTGTTATGTCAAAGATCAAGTAGAAACTTATGATAGTGACAGCCGTGAAAAATATTACGGCTGGTATACCTGGGCCGTCGAACCGCAACACGATTTCAACGGCGAGGACCGTCAGGACAAAGCCTGGGCGTTTTTCTACCATAAGATACTGATGTGCAATATTGTTGAAAGTGAGGTTAACAAACTGGAAGACGATCTTGACGGATTGAAAAAACGATTGCTGGGCGAGGTGCAATGCATTCGGGCTATTTCTTATTTTTACCTGGTCAACCTGTACGGCGCCCCATATGAAAGCAAAGAACAGGCGGTAACGGCCATGGGAATTCCGATCAACCGCGAAACCGGGATATATGAGAAATACTATACCCGCTCGACTTTGGCAGAAGTATACGATGAAATGGAGAAAGACCTGCTGAAAGCCCGGCAAAATTTCCAGGAAGGAGCCGTAAAAAACACGATTTTCCGCCCGAATATTCATGTAGCGAATTTATTCCTCAGCCGGATTTATTTATTCCAGAAACGTTATGAAGAAGCGATCACCTACGCTACTGAAGTCATTACGCATTCCGAAGCTTCTATTCAATCGATGGGAAATATGATTAATAACAAGAATTTTTATAACAAAGGAAATACAGGCATTATTTTTTCCTGGGGCACGGGCGAGCAAGGTCCTATTTACAGTAGTAATTGGGATGCCGGAAGATTTATTGTCTCAACGGATTTAAAATCGAAATACATCCCCGAAGATAAGCGTAGTACAAGTTTTTTTGACAGTTATTCCGGTTATTCGACTAAAACCACCGGGGACGAGATCTACCGCAGAGCCTACCGGATTGAAGAAGCCTATCTGAACCGGGCAGAAGCTTACATCGAACTGGAGAAAGAATGGAAAAAGGGCATAGACGATATCCATGCAATCCGGCAAAACCGCATCGAAGGTGATGCCTGGCAAACCAAGGCTGCGACACTGGCCGATGCCCGGGAAGCTTACCGGCTGGAACGGCGGCTGGAATTCTGCTTCGAAGATTTCCGCTGGTTCGATATGCGGCGCTGGGGACTGGGAGCCGAACACCGGTATGAAAATTTCAGAAACAATCAGAGCTAGCAGCTTTTCCGGCTCGAACCGAACAGTCCCAACTACATTCTTCCCATCCCCCTGGACGAGCAAGATATCAACACCCACATCGAAAAACCGGAAAGGGTCGATTGTAAAGTAAACGAACTTTAATACCTGAATACAATGAAAATTTTCAAATATATTCTGATAAGTATCGCGCTTATTTCTTTCTGGCAATGTTCGGAAGAAGACGATATAACGGCAGAGATAGTTCCCTATCGCAGAAGCTATGATGTAAATTCTCCGGACACCGTGATGCGGTTTGTTTCACAGTATTATTACAAATATAACCATGTGTTTATCACCGATCCGGATACCAGCGATTACCTGTATAATTTCGTGATGAAGAATCCGGTATATATGGTACAGGCGGAACAAACAACGGAACACCTTCTTTACGGGATTTCGTATATGAAGGAGTTATTTCTGGATTTCTATCCGGATGAGTTTATCAAAAATCATTTCCCGTTCAGTCTGATCATTGCCGACAGCATCGGTTTGACAGAATACCCTCAAGGTCCGAAAGATCACTATGTCACCCGTAATTTTGTGGCGCTGAATGTCGGCGAAATGACGAAAAACTATACGTTTGAACAAAAAAAACGCCTCTCGCTGAGCATGCATTTCGAATTTATCGTGAATGTGTTGTATACGTACGGCGAGGGACTGGAATTAACGGACTTCTTCAGCCCCGGAGAAAAATTATATTCTACGACAACCGGAGACTGGGATAACGCGAAAAAATGGACACAGGAAGAATTATTTGCTGCCGGTTTCCTCTACGACGACAAGGCGGGGAGTTACTATCCCTTTACAGGATTTGTCTCTAAAAGCCAGGACTTAAAGGATTGGCTTTCTTTCCTTTGGGGTTATAAGGAATACTCATGGTCGAAGATTCCGGATAATGTGGAAGAACTGATCGACACGTATCCGGTGATGAAACAAAAATACGACGTCCTGACAAAAGCGATAAAAGATTGCATCGGCGTCGATTATAAAGATTTGATTTACAAAGAAAAATAATTTTATTTTACCATTCCGGATTTACGACTCAGGGAAAAAAATCAGAAGTTCCGAGTTGTAAATCCGGAATAAAAAATGATATCGATCTATGAACAAATACATTTATTTCATCTGCCTCATCGTTTTAACTCTGCTTTATCCGTCGGCCGATGCTCACGCCTGGTGGT
Organism: uncultured Odoribacter sp.; assembly: GCA_905204385.1. The sequence goes on from CAJKZL010000075.1 coordinate 5,292, forward strand.
GGGGCAAAAAGAAAAAAAAGCAGACGACCGAACAAACCGTTTCTTCCGACAGTACGGCAGATAAGAAAAAAGATATTGCCGAGAAGTATGAGAAATTCATCGAAGATGCGGAAATAAAAAAAGGAATGTTCAACATCTATAAAAAGAAAGATAAAATCTATCTGGAAATTCCCAAAAAACTGCTGCACCGCGATTATTTACTGAGTTCACGGGTATCTTCGTCGAGCCGTACGTGGCAAATCCATCCGGGAAGTATCAACAATGATCCTCTTTTGGTCACTTTCTCTGCAGACGATCAGAAAGTGTATATGCATTTCACTCCGACCCACTACGAATGCGACGAGAATTCGGAAATGTACGGGGCTTTCCTGCGGAGCAACAATCCCCCGATCTGGAAATCTTTTACGGTGGAGATGCAGTCGCCGGACTCCAGCAGCTATATTTTCGATTGTACTTCTTTATTTCTTTCATCGATCAAAGAGTTTTCCCCTTTCCCTAATCTGCCGGATGCCGCCCGGATGGTCGTGAAGTTCGGAGGGAGTTTCCAAAGCGACCGTTCGCGGATCGAAGATTTCAAGGCTTTTGAAGACAATGTACTCATCCGCAGCATGATGACCTATACAACGGAAGAAGAAGGTCCACTGACGACCATTGAAGCCAGGAATCTTATTCTTTTACCGGAAAAGCCTTTACGTCCGCGTCTGGCCGACGACCGTCTGGGCTATTTCACCGAGCAGCGTTTTGTTTTCAACGAAAAAAACGACAAGATGCAGCGCTACCGGATCATCACCCGCTGGGATCTGCAACCGAAAGACAGTGCCGCTTATTTCCGCGGCGAATTGGTGGAACCGGTGAAACCCATCGTATGGTATGTCGACACCACGATTCCTGCAAAATGGAGGAAATATGTCAAACTGGGTATACTGGACTGGAATAAAGCTTTCGAAGCGATCGGTTTTAAAAATGCCATTATCGTAAAAGATTATCCCCAAAACGATCCGGACTTCGACCCGGACGATATTCATTTCAATTGTTATCGTTTCATCACCTCCACGCATGAGAATTCAATGGGTCCGTCCTGGGTCGATCCCCGCTCCGGCCAGATCATTTGCGGAGATGTTATTTCCTGGTACGGGGTTGTCAGCCTGCTCAACAAGTGGCGGCTTATCCAGACCGGAGCCGTCGACCCGTCTGTGCGCCGTCCTGTCATGACGGATGAAAATATGGGCGAAGCCATGCGTTATGTCGCAGCCCATGAGATCGGCCATACCCTGGGATTGATGCACAACTTCGGTGCTTCTGCCGCCTATCCGGTTGAAAAACTCCGGGACCCGGAATTCACTCAGCAATACGGCACGACACCTTCCATCATGGATTATGCCCGTTTTAATTACGTAGCCCAACCGGGAGACCTCGAAAAAGGAGTGAAACTAACTCCACCCCTGTTGGGTGTTTATGACATTTATGCCATCAAATACGGTTACAAACTGATCCCGGATACCCGCACCGCCCAAGACGAAAAAGAAACACTCCGCGCCTGGGTCGATGCCCATCTTGACGATCCGATGTATTATTACGGCAAACAGGTGGTGCAATTCAATTTCGACCCCCGTTCACAAGCCGAGGACCTAAGCGACGACGTGATTAAAGCCAACACTTATGGCATGAAAAACCTGAAGTATGTAACGGAAAATTTTGTCGACTGGCTTTCCGTCGAAGGTGAAGATTATTCTTTCATATACGAAACGTATAAAGAGATCACGTACCAATTTAAACGTTATCTCGGGCATGCTATGGTGTGCGTAGGCGGAATGCACATCAACGATAAATATCACGGAGACAAACGGCCGCTCTACGAATATATCCCGAAGAAGAAACAGCAGGAAGCTATGAATTTCATCCTGAAAAACCTCGACGATGCCTCGAATTGGCTGATGAACGATAAGATTGCAGCAGCCGTGGGACCGACCGTAAAAGGCACCGTTACACAGACCCAATTCCTCAGCGATATACTCACCCGCGAAGTCATCGGCCGGATGGAGCTCAATGAAGTCGAAGGCAAGGACATTTATACGGTAAACGATTTCCTGGGACAGATTTTCGATTATATCTTTACCCGGAAAACAGGATCGCTGACACTGGCGCAGATGTCTTTCCAGAATACTTTTGTGGATAATCTGAAAGGTTTTGTCACCAATACGGATTTCAAGAGTCCGACGAAGGCTTTTACAGCCCCCCTGTTACATCATGCAACCACCTGTAGCTGTGATGCATGGTGTAATTATCAAGCTTTCGATCCGACCGATCCGCTGGGCGACATTGTACTCACCCCACGCATCGATATGACCAATAAACGCCCCGTTATCCATAAATACCTGAAACAGGTCTATCAATTGGCTAAAGCACGGCAGAACGCCGGGAATGAAAAAACCCGCCATCATTATCAATTGCTGATGCTGAAACTGAACTATCTGTTTAACTGATTTTTAAAATATCATTATTTCGAAAGGACTGTCCGGTTGATTCCTGACAGTCCTTTTTATTTTAATAAATATGATCTTTGTATATCCGCCTTATAGAACATTCAAACCGTTTAAACCGGCATTTTAAATATTATTATTACTTTCGTACGGTAAAACAGCAACGGACTATAATCCTATTTTCAGAAATCTATGTACATCGACACTCATTCACACCTTTACGAAGAAGAATTCAGGGAAGACCGGGAAGAAGTCGTCTTGCGAGCCAGGGAAGCCGGAGTAAAGTATATCTTTCTGCCGGATATTGACAGTGAATCCCGCCCGAGAATGCTGGCGCTCAGCCAGCAATATCCCGATACAATGTATCCGCTACTGGGTTTACATCCGACCTCGGTAAACGGAAATTACAGGGATGAACTGAAAAAACTGGAAAAAGAAGCCGGCAACCTATCCTTTTACGGCATCGGCGAATGCGGCATCGACTTGTATTGGGACAAAACTTTTTATAAAGAACAAATCAAAGTATTCGAACATCAACTAGGGATGGCCAGGGATTTGCATCTTCCCGTCGTGATCCATTCGCGCGATTCTCTGGACCTCCTATTGGAAATCCTACAGAAACATCCTGATGTCCCGGGAATCCTCCATTGTTTTCCAGGGAATGTCCAGCAAGCCAGGGAAGCTATAGCGATGGGCTTCCTATTGGGCATAGGAGGCGTAGTCACTTTCAAAAAAAGTGTAATGGCGGAAACGGTCCGCGAAATAGGTCCCGACCACCTGGTCCTTGAAACGGACGCACCCTACTTATCTCCGGTCCCTTTCCGGGGAAAACGCAATGAAAGCGGTTATATTCCGTTAATAGCTCAAAAAATTGCAGAAATAACAGGGGTTGAACTAAAAAAAATCGAGGAAATAACGACACAGAATGCAATGAATTTATTTAATTTGCATTTCGAAAACGTGTGAGAAGCGGGAAGGGACATTTTCGGTTAAACAAAATAGCAATGGCAGTCAAATCTGTATTAATCATATATACCGGCGGTACAATTGGCATGGTCAACGATCCTGATACGGGAGCATTGTGCCCCTTCGATTTTGAGCAGATAGCCAAAGCAGTACCCGAAATCAAGGAATTCGGGTTTTCCATCGATAGCTATACCCTACCGGAAATCATCGATTCTTCCGACCTTAAGCCAACCCTTTGGGCAGAGCTATGCAGCATCATATTGGACAATTATGAAAAATACAACGGCTTTGTCATTTTGCACGGGACGGACACCATGGCTTATTCGGCCTCTGCCCTTAGCTTTATGCTGAATAATCTCACCAAGCCGGTTGTCTTCACCGGCTCCCAACTTCCCATCGGTACCATCCGTACGGATGGCCGGGAGAACCTGATTGCCGCCCTTGAGATTGCAGCAGCCACCATCGAAGACAAAGCGGTGGTGCCCGAAGTATGCATTCTCTTCGGAGCTAAGCTGTACCGGGGAAACCGCACCACTAAAACCGACGCCGAAAGCTTCGACGCCTTCCAATCCTTCAACTACCCCCCATTGGCAGAAATCGGTATTCATATCCATTATAACTACGGGGCGATAGATTATTCTCCCCGGACCGGAAGCGTATCCGGTTTTACGCAGATGGACACCAACATCGCCATATTGCAGCTTTTCCCGGGTATCCGGACCGAATTGATCGACTCCGTCATCCATACGCCGGGTCTTAGGGGACTGATATTGGAAACCTACGGTTCCGGGAATGCTCCTACGGACGCATTATTTTTAAAACAAATTAAAGAAGCTACCGAAAAAGGTATTTTCATTTACAATGTGACCCAATGCCAGGGAGGTACAGTGGAGATGGGACGATACGAAACCAGCCGTAAATTATTAAATTATGGTGTATCAAGTGGATATGACATTACGATGGAAGCTGCCATTTGCAAAATGATGCACCTGCTGGCCAAATATAAGGACTCTAACGAAATAAAAAAATACTTAAATTCATCAATTAAAGGAGAAATAACTATGAATCGTATTGGGTTTTAACATTTTTTTTATACCTTGCAGCGCCTTTTGGTGTGTCTTGGTGAAAAACAAAGGTTTGCAAAAGGGCAAAAAGACAAGAGAGTTAAATTTTAATTATTTATAAACTAAAAATCAGTTAAAGAGATCATGAGAAAATTATTTGCACTAATAGCAGT
>CAJKZL010000076.1 GCA_905204385.1 uncultured Odoribacter sp.
ACCCCAGTTTCAGCAAATCGGCAAAGAAAATAAAGCAAAATGCCGTGGCAAACACCATCATAAACCAATAAATGCGGAACGAAGCCAATCGTCTTAATTCCCGTTTCATCAACTCCCACATACAAGCCATCTTTTAATCTTCAATCCTTTAGCTTCCTCAACACGCTCATCCCAGGCCGCAAGCCTTCGATATTTCCGGTCGGTTTCGCCTTTACCCGGAACGTCTTCATATCGTACTGTCCGGTAGTTTTCGTGGCCCGCCAGGCCGCGTAGCTTCCCATATCTTTCAGATAAGTAACCTTCAGTTCCACCTCCCGGTTTTCCAAAGCCGGAACGATGGCCTGAAAAGTCTCCCCCATCCGGAAATCGTTCAACCGATCCTCGCGGACATTGAAAGAAACCCACATATCGGACAAGTCTATCACATCCATCACGGGAGAGCCGGTTCCCACCAACTCGCCCACTTTAGTATAGCTTTCGGAAATCTCCCCGTCGATCGGCGACACCAGATAAGTCTCCATCACATAAGCCTGCACTTCTTCCACCGCCCCTTTCGCCCGTGCCAACTGAGCTTCGGCAGCCATTTTATCTTCCTTTTGTGCGCCATTCCTCGCCATTTCATACTGTGCTTTGGCAGCCTTCTCCGTGGCCTCCATCGCTTTATAATTCGCTTCAGCCTCGTCTTTCTTCTGTGCAGGCACCACTTCATTGGCATACAGCTTCTCTACCCGTTCAAAAGTTTTCCGGGCAACATCGGCAGCAGCTTTAGCCTTCTGCCAAGTCTGATAAGCCATTACGATCTGTTCCGAGCGGGTTCCGCGGTCTGCTTTCTCATTCAATGCCTGCGCAGCAGCCTCGGCCGCCTCCGCCTGACTATATTTCGCCATCACCTCGGGACTGTCCAGAATAGCCACCGTATCTCCCTGATGCACCCGATCCCCTTCGTTAAACATAAACACTTCGATACGTCCCGGTACTTTTCCGGAAATACGCACTTCAGTCGCCTCGGCCTCCCCTTGTATATATTCGGGCGCCGGCTCCCAGAAAATAAAACCGAACACCGCCACGATCAACACCAGAATCACAATACCCGTAAAGGTCACCAACTTTCCATTTATCAAATCCATATTCTTTCAAATAACCCTTTTTTTCTCCCCCTAATCTTTAATCTATAATCTTTAAACTATAAACTCTAATCTTTCAACTCCTCTCCCAACACCCCATAAGCCTTCTGCAAATACACTTCGCATAATTTCATCTCGATCCGGGAATCTATCCAATCGGCATGTGCCGACAGCCAGGCAGTCTGAGCTTCCAGGACATTGGACACCGGAATCGTTCCCTCCTGAAATCCCAGATCGGCATATTTCAGATTTTCATCCGCCTTCTCCTGATTTTTTTGTGCCATCTGCATTTTACGCTCAGCCTCCTTAACCTTAAAGCGGGCCTGACTCACCTGCAATTCTATCTTTTCCTTCGCTTCCTCCAGTTTCAGGCTCATCTGACTGGTTTCGGCCCTGGCACTCCGCACGCTTTTCCGCGAAGCTCCCCAATGAAAAACAGGAGCCTTCACTCCTATTCCCACGCTCCACATTCCATCCAACTTTGTACCGATGCCGTCGAAAAAAGAAGGAGCCATAGCAAAATAATTAGCCATAAACGCCACCGTCGGGAGATAAGCAGAGCGGGCGATCTTCTCTTTCTTCTTATAAATATCGGTAGCCAGAGAAAGACTACCGATTTCCGGCCGGTTACCGTACACCTGCTCCATCCGCATCTCCAGCGGCTGACCGGCAGGCAATACATTCAACGACTCTTCCTCCAGCATAAATACCGTGTCCACCGGCAAACCACAAATTTGATTCAGGGCCATGCGCGAAAGGCTCAATCCATCCTCCACCTTCAGCAAAGTCATTTCCGCCTGATTCAATTTCACTTTCACCGACAGCAGGTCCGCTTTCGTAGAAACCCCGGTTTCATACATCACCCCGATATCGTGTTCGAACTTCTTCAGCGTTTCCACATATTTCAAGGCCAGTTTCCGACGATTGACCAGAGACACGATCTGCCAATAAGCCTCGTCGGTTTCCTGAATGATATTCTGCAATTCCTGCTGTCTGCCGCTCTCGGCCAACTTCTCCGAGAGACCGGCTATCTGATGATAAGCCCGGATTTTTCCGCCCATATAAATCGGCTGCGTGAGCCCCACCTGCAATACCGCCGTATTCCGGTCGTCCACCGTCATAGCTTCCTTCGGCAACAAAGCATAATCTTTCGGCACATATTGGCCGTTGACCGATATAGGCTTACCGTCGGCTCCCGTCATAACCAGATCGGGCCGCAAAGTCCAGTTTACGTACGATAACAACGGTACCCCCGGCAAATGCGCATCTTCCGACAGCAAATTGATCTCCTTTTGATTGCGCATATAAACCCCCATGACATCGATTCCCGGCAGATACTTGGTAAACGCTTCCTGTCGTTTTGCCTGCGCCGTACGGATCTGTTCTTCCGCCATTTTCAGTTTCTTATTGCTTTCGATGGCCAATCTCCGGCAATCTTCCAGGCTCACCGGGACCTGCACTGCCGATCCGCCCATTTCCTGGCCACATCCTCCCTTTATTCCTGCCCATAATAAAACAATCAACAAAATCCCTTTCATATATTACAAATTAATTCTAACCGACAACAACCCAATGATGAACGAACAAAAAACCGGAATGTTGTAAAATAATCCTTATTTCCATCCTGCCTTTTCGGCTCATTCTTCATTATTTATACTTTTCGGTATGCTTCCCACCCAAAAAAATCATTGTCTTATCGCCAAAGCATACAACTGTTCATATTGCGACCTCACTGCCGAGAGAGCATAGGAAACATCCTGGTGCATAATCAGATAATTGATCACCCCGACACTGATATTCAATAAATTCTTCGCCAATATGGAAATATCGATATCATCCCTCAATTCTCCGGCTCTTTTGGCATTCAGGATCAACTGTTCGAGCTTCGACAGACGAAGCATCTTAGAAGCCATCACCACTTTTTTAAACTCCGGAAACAAGGCGATCACCTCCACAATCAGCGATAAACAGAGAATTTCCGGAATCTCACTACTGAACGTCCGTGCCGAATAATTATCTATTTCGGTCAATTTCCGGATCGTCAGATCCACATATTCGCGCAAAGTCGAAATCCGTTCAAACTCTTCCGTCCTCTGGCTGTTCAACAAACTGTAATAGGCATGCAATCCCTCTTTCAACACCTCTTCCTTATTGGTAAAATGATAATAAAACGTTCCCCGCGTTATTTTAGCCGCCCGTTCGATATCGCTCAGCCGCACCGCTTTAAAACCCTTCTTCAGGAAGAGCAGGAAAGCTGTTTCGATAATTTGTCGCCGCGTGTTATTCATCGTTTTATCAGACTATAATATTGCTCGAACTGCATCCTCATATCCGAAAAAGTAAAACGCAGATTTTCTGTTCCTAACTCGATATTCAACATGCTGGTCGATACGGACATCAGATTTCTTGCCAATACCGACGTATCCAAACCGGCTTTGATCTCTCCCTGCTGCTTTGCTTTCAGAATCATAAATTCCCAACGGGACAAACGGTTTTTAGAAAGCTCGTGAATACAAATCCGGTATTCCGGAAACAAAGTCCCCACTTCCAAAACAAGCTGGAAAAAGGCCACCTCGATAATAAAAAAATCGAACATCTCCTGTAACCTCTTTGCATGCTGCTCCTTCCGTTCGACAATAGCCTGAATATACTCTTTCAAAGAACCGATCCGCAAAAATTCCTCCTCGCTCAACTCGCTGCTCACCGACAAATATCTTTCAATACCGGCCTTCAGTATTTCTTCTTTATTCCGGAAGTAATAGTAAAAAGCCCCTTTTGTCAAGCCGGTAGCTTCCTCTAAATCTTTCAGCGAACAAGCTTTATATCCCCTGTTCAAAAACTGGAAGAAAGATTTATTTACGATTACCTCTTTTAAATCGGACATGTTTTTTATACTTTTCGGTATGCAAAAATAGTAAAAAATCGGCTCCTGGTATTCAGGAAACCTATTTTTTGTAAAATAGCTTAATTTCTGATTTTTCTTTCTCCCGGATATTCAATGGCCTTTCCGTATAAATCCGGTCGGAAATAATCTATATCCTTTATTTGCAACCCCGGCAAACTCTGCTGTTTGTTGCAGAGTGATTTTTTCGTACCTTTGCATAAGACAGCCTCCATACCGGCAAGGTCGGACAAACTTAGCTTTGCGTCGGATTTACGCCGGTTTTGCCTAAGCAACACACAAACGACAATGCCATGAGAAAAGTACCGAAATTCTTTAATACAGCCGGGCCGATTCAACCGGATATCCATTACAACATCGATCCGTTGACCCGGATCGATCTGGAAGAACTCGAAATGCTGATCTACCAGCGTAAATATTTCGTACTTCATGCTCCGCGGCAAACGGGGAAAACGTCATGTTTGCTGGCGTTGCGCGATTATTTGAATGCCCGCGGGGAGTTCTATGCTGTATATGCCAATGTCGAAGTAGGCCAGGCTTCCCGCAACAATGTCGAGGAAGTAAACCGGAATGTGGTCAGCATGATTGCCATGGAAGCCTCCTGGGTGACAGGCAACAGCCTTCCTTCCGATATCCGGCTGGCATTGATAAAAGAAGAAGCAGCTACTAACCTATTGGGGAGTTATCTGCGCCGTTTGTGCGAGGCGCGCGATCGTCCGTTGCTGCTCTTTATCGATGAAATCGATGCACTGGTGGGTGATTCATTAGTCAGCATTCTGCGGCAACTTCGCACAGGATACGCCGCCCGTCCTGACTATTTTCCGCAAAGCATCATCCTTTGCGGCGTGCGTGATGTGCGCGACTATCGCATCGTACTTTCGAATCAGGACATCATCACCGGTGGTTCGGCTTTCAACATTAAAGCAAAATCCTTGCGGCTGGGTAATTTTACCCGGGAAGAAATCCGCGAACTTTATTTACAACATACGGCTGCTACGGGTCAGGAATTCGATGAAACCTGTTTCCCTATGATTTGGGAAGCAACGGAAGGGCAACCCTGGCTGGTCAATGCATTGGGTTATGAGGTGACTATGGAAATCCGCGAAAACCGCGACCGTTCCATCCGCATCATCCCGGAAATGATCTACCGGGCGCAGGAACAGATCATCTACCGCCGCGACACCCACATCGATATCCTGATCGACAAATTGCGCGAGGACCGTGTACGTCGGGTGATCGCCCCGATTCTGGCCAACGAAGGCGACGAAGTGGAGGAGCACTTACAGGACGACGATATCCAGTATGTCGTGGACATGGGACTCATCGTACGTGATAAACCGCTGCGCATAGCTAACGGCATCTACCGGGAAATTATCCCCCGTGAACTGACCTGGGCGCGGCAGCAGACCCTCCTTCAGCAGAGCGAATGGTACATGAATCCCGACAACAGCATCAACATGGAAAAACTGCTCCTGGACTTCCAGCAATTCTTCCGCGAAAACGCCGATGCGTGGATTGAGCGGTTCGACTACAAGGAAAGCGGACCGCAACTGCTGTTGCAGGCCTTTCTGCAAAGGGTGGTGAACGGGGGCGGCTACATCGACCGCGAGTATGGCCTGGGCCGCGGACGCACCGACCTGCTGATCCGCAAACCCCTGACCGACGGTTACGGTGGTCCCGTGCAGCGTATTGTGCTCGAACTGAAAATCAAACGGGGCGAACTCGCTACGGTGATTGCCAAAGGACTGGAACAGACCGCCTGGTATATGGACCATTGCGGCGATGTCAGTGAAGGACACCTGATCATTTTTAACCGCGATAAAGGCATCGGCTGGGACGAGAAAATCTGGCACCGGGAGGAAGAATATGCCGGGCGAACGATTACGGTGTGGGGGATGTGACCCATTCCTTCCGTGAAATTGTTTCCATCCTTTCCTACTACGGGAGAAATGCCCGTTCATGAGCAGTATCATTTTACGCTGTCGGAGTGTCGTATCGGTGTTCATCATCTTAAAAATAGACCGGTCGCTTACGGCATTGCCGCTGTGACCTTTGTATCTACAATTAACTTTTCTCTGCGCCGATATAAATAATTTTCTATATATTTGGCACAGAAAGTGGTAGTCATTTATGGAAGATGCGGACATCATATTGAATCTTTTAAAAAAAGGGGAAAAGAAAGGGCTGGAAATGTTATTCCGGAAATTTTATCAGCCTCTTGTTTTATATGCTTTCAGATTTCTAAAAGATTTACCGGAGGCTGAAGATGTCGTACAGGAAGTATTTATAAAATTCTGGAAAAGAAATCGGTTTACCGATATCGAACTTTATCTTCGTTCTTATCTTTATCGATCCGTCCGTAATATTTGTCTTAATCGGATCGAGGCCGGAAAAAATATCTCGATGAGTGGTCTGGAGGCAATAAATAACCTGTCTACAGAAGAATTTCCGGACGAAGAGCAATTAATCGGACAACTGGAAATCATTAATCGGGAAATAGAAAAACTACCTGCTAAGACTCGCATAGTTTTTAAAGCCATCGTATTGGAAAACAAAAAATACAAAGAAATCGCCGCCGAACAACAAATCTCTGTCAATACTGTAAAAACCTTATTGTCCAGAGCTTTATCCACCTTGCGAAATAATTTGAATCCTTCCGCTTTTATTCTTTTACAATTTTTTATCGGATAATATCGTTTTTTGTCACCCATTTTGTTTTTTTTTCTGTCGTAAGTATGCATCAGGCCAATCCGGATGACTTAATACGATGATAAACATCCCCGAAAATATTGCTATATTGTTAATGGACAGGCAAAAACGTCCATTGTCCGATGAAGAAGACCGGCAACTGAAAGAATGGCTGGCCACCGATCCGAACGAAGAACAAATAATTTCCGGTTTACTGGAAAAATGTAAATCAGCCCTTCTCTTACCGGATATAAATGTAGAAAAATCCTGGAAAACACTCGACGGCAAAATAACCCGTACGGCTGGATGGCGATCCTGGAAATTATGGTGTGTCCGATATGCAGCTGCCGCTGTATTCATCCCTTTATTATTTATCGGTGTATGGCTATATGTACAGAATAAATCGCAAAATATCGGGAATATTCCGGTGGAGCAATCGGCTATTTATCCGGGTTCTCCCCGTGCAGAATTGATCCTTGCCGGCGGGAAAAGCATTACTCTGGAAACAGAAACGCCCAAAAACATTACCGATCGGCAAGGCCGATTCCTCGGTGTCGATTCTTCTCATACTTTGGTCTATACCGATAATGCCGCTGTAGGAAATGAACAACATATCCTGCGTATTCCCTTAGGTGGAGAATATCGGCTGATCCTGGCCGACGGTACAAAAATATGGCTAAATTCCGGAAGTGAACTGACGTTTCCGGCCCGGTTCACCGGCCGGCTTCGCCAGGTGGAATTGAAAGGAGAAGGTTTTTTCGCTGTAACGAAAGATTCATTACATCCTTTTGAAATAAAGACTCCTTTTTCAACGGTCCGGGTACTGGGAACATCGTTTAATGTATGTAGCTATCCTGAGGATGGAACAGAAAGGACTACCCTCGTAGGTGGTAAAGTTGAAATAATTCTTCCCGACCGGGTATGTCGTTTACTCCCCGGCAGACAATTGGAGCTGAATACCGCTGATTATAATGTATCGGTCAAAGAAGTCGATACAGATATTTATTCTTCCTGGAAAGACGGTATTTTCCGTTTTTCCGATATGCCCTTAGAGGAATTGACTGTAAAATTACATCGATGGTATAACGCAGAATTCTTTTTCCTGCAGCCCGAATGTAAAAAAGTGCGGTTCACCGGTGCTATTCGAAAATACGCAGATTTTCAGGAATTTATGAAACTGATAGAAACAACGACCAATATACGTGTCACCATAAATGAGGGTAGTGTGGTGATCGGGAAAAAATAAGCAGAAAGTATTGTTGCACTTCCTGCCTATCATTCCATACTTATGGGGATAAGTATGTGTGTTAAATATTTAAATCGAACAAATTTATGAAAAAAAAATGGTTGTATGAGTATGGATGTGCCCTGCTCAGGAAAAAAAATTTACGAACGATGCGATTATGTGTTGTATTTATGTTGGGGACTTTTCTGCAACTATCGGCAACAGGAATAGCCCAAACCGTTCAACTCAGAAAAAGTACCTATACGTTGAAAGCGATTTTTGACGAGGTAGAACGCCAAACCGGGAAGATCACCTTATTTAGCAACAATGAGCTGGATATGAATCGGACTGTGAAACCCGAAAGCACCGATTATGCTGTGAAAGATCTTTATCGATGGTTGCTTCGGGATACGGATCTGAAATTGCAGATAGAAAAAGATTACATTGTCATTCAACGGCGGACGGATGAAAAGAATATCCCTCAGCCTGCAAACAAACGCTTGATAAAAGGTGTGGTCAAAGATCAGGAGGGGATCGGTTTGCCCGGAGTTTCGGTGTTGATCGAAAACACCCAAAGCGGTGTCGCAACCAATAATACCGGGGAATTTGAAATTATGGTCGAAGATAATCCGGAAGTGGTTTTGATTTTTTCTTTTATCGGTATGGAGCCGCAACGTATCGAAATCGGTGACAGTAAAGTCATGGAAGTTGTTTTGGTGCCGGAAACCCAGGGATTGGGAGAAGTGGTGGTCACCGGTTACCAAACCATTTCCAAAGAACGTGCGCCGGGTTCCTATGCTGTCGTATCTCCTGCCGATATGCAAGGAAAATTACAGACCAATATTCTGGAACGTCTGGAGGGACTCGTTGCCGGGTTCGTATCGTATCGCGGTGATATCCAGATCCGGGGCGTTTCGACGATCAACGGAACAAAAACACCTTTGTATGTGGTAGACGGAATTCCTTTTGAAGGTAATCTGGATGCAATCAATCCGGCTGATGTTGTGAATGTGACCGTATTGAAAGATGCAACCGCAGCTTCTATTTACGGAGCTCGTTCTGCCAACGGAGTGATTGTCATTACTACCCGCCGGGGAATGCCCGGAAAAATGAGGATAAACTATAATGGTATCGTCAATTTTACCCCTTTGCCTGACCGGGATTATAAACACTTAATGTCGAGCTCGGAATTCGTCGATTTTCAGGTAGGTATTTTCCAGGCCTATCATGAATCTTATGAATCTGTCAATTGGAGGCGTGCAGAAAGTCCGGTATACGAAGCATTATATAAAAATGAACATGGAGACCTTTCGGATGCCGACCTGAACGAATTACTGAATAAATACAGGAAACAAGATAATTATGATCAGATTGTAGACGAGTTTTTAAGAAAACGTAAAATCACACATCAACATAATTTGTCCATTAACGGCGGCTCGGATGCCTATCGGTACGCTTTGTCATTGAATTATTTGGGTGATGACCCTTACGAAAAAGCCCAGCATACGGACCAGATAGGTTTCAATCTGAAAAATTCTTTCGTTTTTACCGATTGGTTAAAAGCAGATGTGGGATTGATCGGTCAGGAGATTAAGAATGACTATGACAATGGGGTTTCAGGGATGTCACTGCTCGATGAATCAAGTTCGTATCTCATGCTAAGGGACGAAAGGGGAAATCCCATGCAATGGTATCAGGAAAAATCTCAATTAGAGCTGGATCGGCTGACAAATCTGGGATTGATGGACGAAAGCTATTTTCCGGTGAACGATCTCGGTCAGATACAATATAAATATAAACAGCAATATTTGAATCTGAATGTCGGTTTAAATGTCAAAATCATAGAAGGATTGAGTGTCGATCTGAGATATCAGACGGAAAAAGGGAATTCATATACCAAGCAGTATTATACAAAAGATGCCTGGTATGTCAGGAATATGATCAATAATGCCACCCAAATGAAAGAAGGAGTTCCCGTCTTAAATATTCCCACGGGGGGACAAATCCGTGAAGTGAACGGTAGAAAGAATTCT
>CAJKZL010000077.1 GCA_905204385.1 uncultured Odoribacter sp.
AAAACAAATCTGTTACTCTACTCAAATACGAATATGTTTCCAATGAACTTATACTAAATGAAGTTCCTTTTTAGTCGTTACAGAGAAATGCACCCAACATTTCCAGCATCGCCGGACGGCGGCGGTAACGGGTACGGAAATCGTCGGCTAAAGCTTTGACAACAGCATTTCCCTGCTTAAAGGCAGACATCTTTTTGAATACCCGGGCAATATATTCGTAATGTTCCCGCCCGGTATTCTGTTCGGCGTAACGAGCACCTCTTCTGTAAACAGTTCCAACACTTCTTTCGGATACATCGAAACCGACAAGAATAATTGTTGTGACAAAACAAAGGACACAGCATTAATATCCGGAAAACCGGCTCTCCCACTTTCTTTTTTAAATGACTGTGATTCCGAGGATACAAGCTAAAATAAAGAATAAGTAAGCTAAAGAATACCAAAACAATAGCACTACAACCAGCAATAAAATCCGTTTTTTTGTACTAGATTTCATCACATAAATAAATCCAAAATAAATTTCTGCTCTTTTATAAGAATTCTCTTGTTTTTTATTGTATCTTTAGGATGTGAAAAAAGCTAAAATAATTAAAACAATTTCAACTATTACTACTTTATCCTAAACTGAAAGTTTATCAATTCCTGTCACCAAGCAGATACAGTGTGTGTTTAATCTGCTGTTAGGTCCAGCTATATTCATCCGACAGTGGTATTTCGGGGTACTGTATAAGAATAATAGAGAATTATATTTACAAGGATATCCCTGTGCAGAAGATGACCACATCTAATCGACAGAAGTTAATAAAAAAATATAACCTATCGGTTCCAACATTCAATTGAAAAATTAACAAGGAAATGAGATATAAAATATTCCTCCTGATCTTTAGTTGCTTCTTGTCGACTTTAACCTATGCACAGGCAATCAAGGTCAGCGGGCGACTGGTAGACGAAAATCAACAGGCGATAGACGCTGCTGCAGTGATTCTGGCACGCACCCCCGATAATCAGATGCTGGAATACTCCATCACAGACAAACAAGGGAATTTTACCCTGCAACACGATAAGAAAGGGACAGTGCAATTGATCATCAAGCATCTGTCTTATGGAACGGAAATCATTGCTTTGCCGGAACAGTGCGATACGGTACTAAACCTCACACTTTCGCCTGCTCCCTATGAAATAGAGGAAGTGGCAGTCAAAGGAAAGCGTGTCCCGATACAATTCAAGGATGGGGATTGGGTGATCAATGTAGAAAATTATATAGACAAGGGAACAGAACGCACAACGGATGAGTTAAAGAAATTACCGGGGATATTTGTCAACGAAGGCAGTAAACAGGTCACTTTAAACGGAAAGCCTGTAGAATTACAGATTGACGGACGTAAACAAACCATCACGTATGAACTGTTGAAAGCCCTGCCTGCTACTTTACTGAATCAAATTGTATTGATTCCCAACAAAAGAGCGGAACATGACGGAGATGCAGGTACAGCAATCATCGATGTAAAAACGAAGAAAAAATATATAGACGGCTATATTGGATCCATAGATGCAGATTATGGTACTTATAGAGGAATCGGATGAACCGGTGAGGCAGAAGGAACTTTCTTTACTATGTTGATGAAAAAAGATTTTTATTTTAACGTCAACATGCATACAGAAACAATGGTGTACGATGAAAATATTTTCGATAGTACTTATTATAAGAATAGTGAGAATAAGGTATCTAATCAACAAAATCTTACGGGCGATGTATGGGTGAATTCGGCTAATGTAAACTTCTCGTGGAACGTTAAGAATGGTCACCGGCTTAGTGCCAACCTATATGGTTTAAGAAGAATAAAAGATGAATCTCTAGCAACAGAGAGTGTGGATCAGCAAAAAAGTGCAAGCTGGTATGATGTTCATACCAAAGGTATCAATTGGAATATATCCGGAAATATAGAATACGAAACCAGTGATTCGCTTCCTTTTAAGTTGAAATTGTCATATGGTTACATTGGAGCAGGTTATAACAGCAAGAACAAGAATTATTACTACTATCTCGATCATTCTGATTTTGCCTATGTGTATAAAGGAAATCAAAAGGGATCACAACATATTGTAAAAACAGACTTTCGAAAATTTCTTTTGAATAATAAAATCTCTTTCAATGCAGGTATAAAGTTTAGTTTTGGAGATACTAAAGATGATTCCCGTTACGACCCTGTTTCCGGAGCTCTGAAAAATGAATTATTCGATTATCAGGAATATGTAACAACCGGCTATTTTTCAGCAGGGTGGCAAGTTTCTAACAAAGTGTATCTAAACGCCGGCATGCGTGCCGAACATACGGATTATGATTTGAAATTGGAATCGACGACAGAACAGGGAAGTAATAAATATTGGAATTGGCTGCCTTTTGCAAGTGCTTCTTTCAATTTACACAAAAACTATACTACTACTTTATCCTTGACTTCTGCTATAGGCCGCCCGAGTTATAATATGTTAGCCCCTGCTGAGATGTGGAATAACGACCGATATTACAGCAAAGGAAATCCTTTTCTGCAACCTTTTAAGAATTATTCTTTGACCTGGGGAAATCAGATTTTTCAGAAGCTCAATCTGAATCTGGGAGGACAGTATATAAAAGACCAGTACGATCAGGTATTATTGGATAAAGGTCAGGAAATTACCGAAAGTACTTATAAGAGTGGTTATGATTTAAAGATACTTTTTGCTAATCTTACTCTTCCGTTACATTTTTTAGATGGTTGATTGATTACTTATTTGACAGGTAATGGGCAGTATGGTAAATATGGAAATTTTAAAAACGGTTTTGTAATGCCTGCCGGTAGAAATCGGATCTATAATTTATCGGCTTATTGGGGTGTTGAAGTATTTTTAACCAAGCGACGCAGGCTACATTATTATATGATAAGTCAATATAATATTCTGTCCAAGTCTTTTCAACATGATAGTAAGAAACCGGTTATTGACATAACAATGGGGATAGATTATCAATGTATAAAAGATCAGCCTCTGTATATCACCGCCCTTTTTACGGATATTTTTAATGTAAAGCGTACAGAAAACACCTTTCATTATGGAAATAATACCAGATATTATCGTCATAGAGAAAAATCACAAGGCTTTTTTATCGGTCTTACATACGAATTCCAGGGTGGACGGGACCTGAAACGCAGAGAAATACGCCATGATGTAAATGGAGGAGACAAGCGGTTTGAGGAAGAGAATTGAAAAACCTACCGCCGATGTAGATAAATTACGGATGTTATTACACCGATCACTGAATCGCCCCGGGAAATCGGGACAGGACGGGGTGTTATTTCCCGGTCAAAAACGATTGCACATTCTCCAGCACCTTCTGCGAGAGGCGCTCCATTCATTGTGCCGAATGCCCGGCCACCTTGGGTGTATAGAAAACCTGCTCTATTCCGGACAGGGCAGCGGCATAATTCCCCATCCCGACCCCGTCGCACAGGTAAAAATTGTGCGCATCGCGGTGAAGCCATTCCACTAGATCAGGCAGTAAAGCCGTCGGACCGACAGAGGTATTGACCAATATTTTTCCTTCTCCCAAGGCTCTGAATTCCTCAGCCCCCAGAATAAAGGTATTCCGCGGCAGGCAGGTGCATACGATGTCCGACCGTTTCAGAAGACTGTCCAGCGGATAATAGCCGATTCCCTCCTTTTCTGCTTCATACTTCCGGTTACGGCCGTAATAGGCCACCTCCGCTCCCAGAAACCGAAGCGCATCGGCAATCATCTTTCCGGTCCGTCCCAGACCGATGATTCCCACCCGCTGCCCCGTCAGCTCGGTAGCCTCCTCTTTCCATTGCCGGGCTCCGAATCCATGCAGCAGACGCACCAGCTCGCTGATGACATACTCCACCACTCCCTCGTCCCCGTAATCCCGAATGCCCAGCACCGTTATCCCATTCTCCCGGGCCGCTGCTATATCTACATTAGCACTCTCCTCGCTATAAAGCGAACAGCACATGCCGATGTATCTTATAGCCGGACAAGCCTCTATCACCCGCCGGGAGACCGGCGTACGATAAGAAACCAGAATGCCATCCGCCCCACCGATACGCGCTATGGTTTCTGCCTCGTCCACAGGCATATCCTCATAACATTCCACCTCTTTTGCCAAATCCCGTAAACGTCCGAAAGCCCAGGGCCTTAAGCCGGCATTATCGACAACTACTAGCTTTTCAAACATAATCCAATCGGTCTTAAAAGTCAGATAATCCACAAAAATAGGAATTAAAACCATTCCTACACCATCCTTCAGCCCTTATCCGGCACGATTGGTCCTTTTTCCTTAACCGGGCGACAACGCTTCGGGATAAAAACCTTCGGCAATCGGCAGTAGTCACCCGGTAACCGACCTCTTTCTTACAGAAAAAGATGGGGGAACCGAAGTTTCATCATATTCCTTCCAAAGCCTCTAAAAATGCAGTTGTCCGCGGATCGGACGGGCGGGACATCTCAGCATTCACTATATTTCCACGGGGATCGATGAGGATAAACCGGGGTATGTTGCGGACCACATAAGCCTCTATAAAAGGGTCCCTATTCCCCCCATACAGTTGAATACCTCCTAATTTCTCCTTTTTCACCATTTTTTCCCACGCCTCTTTGTCCCGGTCGCAGGAAAGGCTGACAAAACCGATATTCCTGTCTTTCATCGTTCGGGCCAGCTTTTCCAGGTGTGGCAATTCCCGCCGGCAAGGCAGGCACCAGGTGGCCCAGATATCCACATAGACATATTTGCCCCGGAAATCTGCCAGGGACACTTCCTTGCCTTCTATATCCCGGCACCTGAATACCGGAGAAGGTTGTCCGGCTGCCAGTTTCAGCCATCTTTCGCACAATCCGTCAAACTTCCGGCGTTTCTCCGGCGACCGGACGTAAGCGTGGTAAAAACGGACAATTTCGTTCAAATGGTCTGTGGCATGCTTTTCCACATAACGGGTGGCCAGTTTATCGATCAGAAAATCACGGATAGCGGTATGGCCGATATGGCCTTCGATAAAACGGAATTGGTTTTCCAGGTATTCCCATTCATCCGGTTGTTCCACTCCCTGCATACCGGCTGCATTTACCAGGTTTACCAAGGCCTCCTGGTATTCGGGCATTCCCAACAAAGACTCTTCTTCGGGAATAGCCTCTTTTTGCAGCCGATAAAAAGCAGCCGAAGGCATATATTCCTTATCCCCAAAGCGGTGAATGCGGTAAGCAGGATACCGGGGCAAATAAGCATAAACCAGGTAATGAATCCGCTGCTTTTCGCGGCCGGCGAATGCAGCGTCGAATGCCATGCTGTCCAAAGCAGCCAGCAATGCCGTTTCCCGGGCTTTCAAAGCATTCAGGAATGCTTCCTCCCCCACCTTGAAATCCGGATAAAATCCCCTGAGTGCTTCCCGGTTAAGGTATCGGTTTTTCGGGGCTCCTACGCCCGTAAACCGGACTTCCGGAAGCCAGTCCTCCACTTTCAGGAAGAGCTCGAATCCTTTGCCATTCTCAATGTACAAGGGAATGGTCATCCCATGATAGCGGAAACCGGCATATCCCGGCGTAATCCCTTCGGGCAATGCAATTACAGTCCTTCCTGTCGAATCCAGAACACCTGTATAAACGGAATCAGGGGTGATCACGGAGACCTTCAGGTCCTCGTCCCATATAGTTGCCACCTCTACCCGGATACGGGTTTCAGAAGCACTCCGGCAGGCAACCGCACATAACAGCCCTGCCATGATGATATAAAATTTCCACATTTTATGCTGGATATAAATTAGTTAATCGGTAAAAATATCGGAACAGCTCCTGTTTCTCAGCTGCTCCGACAATTCAAACCCACTTCTTCATTTACGATTGAATAGCAACGCCCCCGGGGATTCCGCCATTTTAACCGTAAATCCAGAATGTCCCTTTAATAAACATTCTGCACCAATGCCGGATTTAACCGGAGCTCTTCAGCGGGGATCAGGAAAACGATACGCCTGGAAGCCCGGGGATCTATTTCATTGCACTGAGTCCCCATATACTCCGGATAGACGGTCGTCACTTCTTCCCTGGCCAATCGGATGCCATTCCGCATATAATCGTAAAAGACATGCGCCTCAAATGCCAGTTCACGGCGGCGTTCCAGAAAGATGGAATCCAGCAAAGCCTTCCCCCCGACCCCTGAAAGGGCATCCAGCCCTGAGCGCTGCCGGATCCGGTTCAGGTCTGCCAAAGCTTTTCCATCGTCGCCCGACTTGGCATAAGCTTCTGCCCGGTTCAGCAGCACTTCACCCACCCGGACAAAGATGGTAGGGCATTCGAAATCCACAAAGCCCGGGAAAAGCTCGAACTCCCCACCATCGTATTTAGCCGTGGTGAAACGTCCCTGATGGCGGATGGAAGGAGTGACGAAATAGTTCCACCGCAGGTCATTCGCTTTATCCATGATTTTCTCATAATCCTTCGAAATAATGGCAGGACAAGGAAATTCCTCTTTTGAATCGGTAAAGCCGGACCAGGAATAATAAGAATGCAGGTAACTGGGACTTTCCGAAGGGAAATTGGCGGGATTAAAAGCAAACAATATTTCCGGATTTGTTTTCGGATCACGGGTATACAAATTTTTATACTCCTCCCCTTCCAGGATATCCACCACATCCTGCTGAATCCCAAAGACACTGTCGGCATAAGCCACTGCCAGCCGGTTGGCAGCCACGTCCGGGGCTTCCGGCAGGCCGCCCATATAGAGGTAAACCCGCGAAAGCATCCCATAGGCAGCGGCCCGGTTAGCAAAAGTACGGTCCATTTTTTCATCGGGCAGGCAGTTTGCCGCAGTCTTGAAATCGCGGATAATGCATTCGTAGCAATCCTTCACGCTGCTGCGGGGAAGCAAATCCCCGCTTCCGGTGGTATCCAGCGGCACCCCCGGATTTTTGTCCGGCTCATTCCAGTACGGAAGCCCGAAAGCATTCAGGGCATGGAATATAACCAGTCCCCGGATAAAATAATTCTCTCCTTTCAGGCGTTTTAGCTGGTCCAGGCGGAATTGCTCCGTAGGCTCGGCCTCCAATTCCTTAATCGCCTCGATATTTTTAGAAGCACTCAGCACCATCTGGTTCATCTTAGCCCACATCGGCCAGGCAAACGACTGGTCCTTCTGGTCACTATACAAATAAAAATGAGCATCCGGACCTCCCAGGGCAATGTCTTCGGTTCCTTCGAAAGCTTCCCCGAAAACCACATTGTTCCCCCGGAATTCACCCAGGGTATGGTAGACCACTTCATAAATATAATCGTAGTTAAAGCCACCCACTTTCCCATAAAACAAAGCATAAATCCCCGAAGTGGCATTGACCACATTCTCGAATTTTTTCAGGTAAGTCGACGCATCGGACATATTGTGCGGACGCATCTCATCCAATCTGGCATCACAGGCCGAAAGCAGGAATACCAATAAGAAGCAAATATAGTTTTTCATCATCGATGGACTTAAAGGTTAAAAAGCAAAATTCAATCCGAACACATACCGCCTGGGTGCCGGCCAATCGCCCGTATTCTCCGGATCGGCCCCTACGAAATTGCGGGAAGTGATTACACATACATTGTCACAGGTAAAATTCAGGGACAGATTTTTCACCTGAATCCGCTCCAGCCATTTCTCCGGGAAATGATAGGATAGCCTGATCTTGGAAAAGCGCAGGTGACCGGCATTCATATAACCGAACGAGGTGGCTCCGTATAAGTTCTGGGAATAGGCAGGATCGCTGTTCACCATGGGAATATCAGCCACATCACCCGGCTTTTGCCAGATTTTCAGGTTCGAAGGCACTTTGTACATATTGTTATACAACCAGGCTGTCCCGTCGGCATAACTTGTTTTCAGGTAGCTATATGCCTTATATCCCAGACTGTACGTCATGTGGAGATAAAGTTCAAAATTCTTATACCGGAAAGTATTGGTGAACCCGCCATAATATGGCGCCCGCGACAATCCGATATCCTGATAGCTCAACTCACCGTTTCCGGAGGTTGCCGCTGTCAGCGTATTCACATACTCCTTGCTGCCGTCTTCATTCACCCGCTCATAGATCGGTTTTCCGGTATTGGCATCCACTCCGGTCACTTTCACGCATTTCAGCATATCGATATTATCCCCTTCGTAAAAGGTGCGCCCACCGGAACTGACAAAATAACCGTCGTTCAATTTAGTCAATTTGTTTTTATTATAGCTAAAAGTAAAAGCCGTATACCAGTTAAAGTCGGCCGAACGCAGGGTATGGGCATTCAACGCAATTTCCACCCCTTTGTTGAGCATTTCGCCCACATTGCGGAATTGTGCCCCCACCCCGATAGCGGAGGCGGTGGAAACACTCATAATCAGGTCACTGTTGCGCCGGGTGTAGACATCGGCATTCAGGCGAATCCGGTCTTCCAGGAATCCCAGGTCGAGTCCCAGGTTAAATGTATAAGCCGTTTCCCAGGTCTGTTGGGCATTGCCCAACTGGGCGATCACTGCCGGATAAGTGGAGGGATACACCGGATGTTCGCGGTAATAGTCCTCGTAATCCTTCCCGATGGCATACAGGGTATAATTCAGGAAATCCCGTCCGGCTTCTTTGCCCGAAGTCCCGTAGCTTAGCCTGAGCTTCAGGAAAGACAAGGCTTTTTGCCGCTGCATGAATTTCTCGGCAGATACCAGCCAGGCACCGCTGACCGAATAAAATTTACCGTATCGGTTGTCCTTACCGAAATTGGTGGAAGCATCTGTCCGGAACGAAACAGAAGCCATATACCTGCCCTTATAATTGTAGTTCGCTTCACCGAAAAGGGAGAAACTTCCGGTTTCCGTCTCGTTTCCGCCCGGAACATAGGAAGGCTGCATTTTTTTTCCGACTTTTGAGAATCCTCCGACATTCCGTTCCCCCACCATGCTCTGGTCGTACATCGAAATATCGGAACTCCGGGAATGCCGCTCGTAATATTCCTGCCCCAGCAGCCCGGACAAACTGTGATGGCCGAACCGGTGTTCCATCCGCAGGATATTGGAAGTCAGAAAACTCTCTTCCCGGGTATCGGAAACATCCAATATGCCATTGCTGAACTTATTGTTGCTGTAATTGCCGGAATAAGTACGCCCGTCCTGGTAATTATTGGTATTGGCATACATTCGGGCATAGGTATTGACCGACGTAAGGGTCATCCAGGGCAAGGGTCGCAGCGTCCCGCTGAACGAACCCATCAGGTTGTCGTTACGGGTGATGGCATTGTTATACCGATTATCCATCAACTGATTGGCAAGGTCCACATTATACATGGCATACCGTCTCCACTGGGGAATGCTCCTCTTCAACCTTCCCTTGTCATCATAAGGCGATAGCCAGGGATGATAGTCTTCAAAAGAGCCGCTGTTGGGGCTTACAAATTTCGAAAACGTACCGCTCACATTCACTCCCAGGGTCAGGAAAGAAGTGGCATCGTAATCGAAACGCATTTTCAGGAAATTCCGGGTAAGATGGTTGTCGATCTTTGTGCCTTTTTCGTTAAAATAATTGTAGGACAAGTAATACTTCATCCGCTCTCCCCCGCCGGATACATTCACCCCGATGCTCTTGGTGATCCCGTGCTGGTATTGCAAATCCCTCCAGTCTGTCGTGCGCGAAACGTCAAAATTCCGGAAGAGTGTCCCGAGGGTATCTTGGACAAACTGCTCGGCAGTAGGGTATTTTGC
Source organism: uncultured Odoribacter sp. (assembly GCA_905204385.1). Next base: position 9,740 of record CAJKZL010000077.1, read on the forward strand.
CCGCAATTTCTCGTTATTGTTCCACCAATTGGTTAGCCCCATCTTTCCGAAATCAAGCAGTTCCCGGGAATTCATATACCTCAATCCACCGAAATTCTGCACACTGATGCCATACTTCATATCCACCGCGGTAGAAACCCTGTCCTTGCCGCCTTTTTTCGTCGTAATCACAATGACGCCCATGGCCGCCCGTGAACCGTAAATGGCCGAAGATGCCGCAT
>CAJKZL010000078.1 GCA_905204385.1 uncultured Odoribacter sp.
CATTGAAAAAAAGAATCGCTCAGGAATTTCCGGAGAGAAAATACATAGCGGGAGTTTATCAGGCATTGGGAGATTTTTTCGGGATTGAAGAAGGGGAAGGAAAAGGATTCGCTTTCGAATTCGATCCTGATAGCTTTGTAAAAAATTTCAAACTGGACTATATCCCGGCGCTTGCCGCCATCCATGTTTTGCAGGTGGCCGGCTATCTGGAATGTACTACCGATATCCATTCCCGTTCCCGGATCAGTTTCCGGGTACTTAGGGATCAATAGTAAAACATAGATTTGAAAGATGCCTTGTTGGAAAAACTAGTAGAGTTTGTATTACGTCATTATCCGGGAATTTTTGTGCAATATGCCTATATCGATGAACAATATCTGGCAGAAAACCTGGGGACGGAACGGCAGAAAATTTACGAAGCATTACTTGTTTTGGCCAAGCGTAAAATTATCAGTTATATCCCTGGGAATGACCGGCCTTATATTATGTATCATCAACCTAGGGTTCCCTCTTCTTATTTGCATATCGGCAGGGAAGCTTACGAGGACCGGAAGGCAGCTTATGCGGCTAAGGTTGGACGAATGACCGGATATATCGAAGAAGAGGAGCAATGTCGTCAGTTGTACCTGATGGAGTATTTCGGACAAAAAGAAAAACACCCTTGTGGAATATGCGATCGCTGTCTGGCTCAAAAAAAGGAGAAGCGGATTCCCGGGAAAAAAAGCCTGGATCACCGCATTTTAAGCGTATTGGAAGAAAGGGACCGGGAACTGAAAGAACTGCTTTATCAGATCGATGATGAGCGGGAAGCAATCACAGACCGGATACGGTTTCTACTGGAAACGGGAAAAATTTTTTATAAATCGCCGACTGTGCTTTCGTTGAAGCGGCGATAAAACTTCACTCGGCCTGCTTCTCCGGGGGGACTCAGTGATTAACAGTTTAAGGAAATTCCGCAGTCCTCGATCCCCGTCAGATGAATATCGCTTAAAGAAAAATGTACCCATTTCAGATCTTCCCGAAAGGCTTCTGCATAACCTGTTGCAGTTTCATGTACCCTTACGGAATGCAGACGGACTTGTCCTTCGCCGTTGACGGGTGTAAGGTTCCCGATGATTCGATCGATAACGTAAAAAAACAATAGGGCAAATCCTTCTGCTGAAGGAGAAACGGGTAATTCCGCTACTCTTTTGTTATATCGGTAAATGAAAGTTTTGAAGTCTTCGCTTTCTCCTTGCCATAAAGAATAAGTGTGATCGAAGCTGTCGATAAATTTTCCGACATTGCCCAGTCGACTGAAATCCATGATCATAAATCCATTGTCCAGTTTGTCCGAAGTCAGGAATACTTCCACCAGATAAGAATGCCCGTGAATATTTTCCCGGCAACGGCTGGAAGTACAATTGCGTACCAGATGAGCTCCCTCGAATTTATATTGTTTGCGAATGATCATAATGCTTAAAGATTATTTCGGGGTAAAATTACGAAATTCTGCGGGTTGAAAAATAGAGTGAAGATGTTTTTATTATAACTAAAAATTTAGTTATATTTGAAGCTCATTCATGAACTTAAATTTAAAAGCTTTGAAAAGAAGGATCGTTTTATTATTGGTGATTGCAAGCTTTTGGAGCTGTAAGATGCAACACGAAGTGGCTATGCTGGACTTGAGTAAAATCGCAAGGCGCGATTACGACCTATCCCGATCCGCACAAAAGATGCGCTATCTTTCTTTACAAAATGAAACGGGAGATTTCTCCGGTTATCTGACCGGTTTTGTAGACGCAGGGAAATATTACTATGTGACGGATAATTATTTGCTGTTGAAATATACTAAAACCGGTAAATACGTTTCGTCGATCGGAAATTGGGGAATAGAAGCCGGACAGGACGGAATTATTTACTGTATGGACATGAATGCAGAAAAAGATCGTTTATATGTGCGCACTGTCGATGAAATGTTTGTTTTCGATGCCGAGGGGAAATTGTTGAAACGGCAATTTTTGGATATCCCTCCCAAAGCACATTATGATCCTGAAAAACAGGTTTTGCTTGTCCGGAAAGATTCTGCTTTTCACCGACGGTTTTATTTGTCTGCTTTTTATCTGAACGAGCGGAATCAATTTTTGTTTAAGAATCCGGACAATGAAGGCAATGAAGTGGCGGTGCTGATTTGCAACGAAGAATTGGATTCTATCGGTGCTATTCGAAATGGAAATCCCAGAAATACGGAAGTGGACGATGTCATTCCCAGAATTTCAACGGACAGGAATTATTACTATTATCTCAAAACGGGGAGCGACACCCTTTATCGGTTGAATCAGCAATTGCAGGAAAAGTCTTTTCTGGTGTTACGGCATTTCTATACTCCTTCTATTTATGCAACCCGGCACATCCTCTATATTAAAGGGAATGGATATGCCATATTATATTCGCCGAAAAGCGGGAAAGCCATTCACCCCGGAAAGCGAATAAGCAGTGGCATATATATCGAACAGATTCCTTGGAAGCCTATAGCGGGTAAAGGAAATCGTCTCTTTCTGCAAGCGCTGGCAACGGATGTGCTGGAGAGGAAAGGGCATATCAAAAATCCGGCATTAAAGCGATTATGTGAAACACTTACGCCGGAATCGGGTGTTGTGTTGATAGATCTGAAAATAAACAAATTAAAGCCTTAGGTAGTTAAGGGATCTTTTATCCCCGCCTCAGCGAATGCTTTTTCCCGGAGCAAACAACTGTCACATCTGCCGCAAGGCTTTTCGTCTCCCCGGTAACAGGGCCAGGTCAAGCTGTAGTCAACCCCCAGCTTTTGACCTAATTTGATTTCTTCGGCTTTGGTCATATGCATAAAGGGGGCGTGAATCCGGATCCTTTGCTTTTTTTCCGCTCCCAGGACAGTACCCAGATTTATGGTCGCTTCCATCGAGCGCACAAACTCTTCCCGGCAATCTACATAACCTGAATAATCCACTTCGCTAACCCCGATAAAAATATCGGTAATATTCAAGGCGTCCGCCCAGGAAGCTGCAACCGACAGAAATACCATGTTTCGTGCCGGTACATAGGTGGCCGGGATGTCCTGGCGATGCAGGTCTCCGTCTTCCACTTCCATATCCGGGTCGGTGAGCGCACAGCCGTTCCATTGATTCAGGAGTAAACTGACGATTTTGTGTTCTTTCACTTCGGCCTTCTTTGCTATCATCCGGGCACTTTGCAATTCTTTGTCGTGCTTCTGGCCATATAAAAAAGTCAGGGCGTACAATTCGTCAAAACCTTCGCTTTTCGCCAAATAGAGGGCGGTTGTTGAATCTAAACCTCCCGATAATAATACAATTGCTTTTTTCATCGTTAATCATTTATTCCCGTTATGTGGGATAGGCTCCCGATCTTCGAGGGGATTCAAAAGGGCTTCAAAATTAGAATTTTTGCCGAATATATTTCTACATGCGAGCATAAATTTCAGGATAGGAAAGGATTCCTCCTTTTCAGTGAATAGTTGGAATAATTTTACTAAATTAGTCGCCGCAAATCAGGGATATGAAATATCGGATAAATATATTCAACGGTTGCCTGCATTTTTCAAGGTGGAACAAAAAGGGGTACTCTGTGTTTTGTAGTTTGAGACGTGAAGTGAAGATATCACGCTTGGCTACGGATATGTACCGGAGTGTGCTTTTAAAATCTTCCCGGAAAGGATTGATTATCGTTAATACCGATCAGGTAAATCGGTATTTTATTTCATTTTTAACATGGATCGGTTGCTTTGAGGGAATGATACAATCTGAGGAAGAGGTGTGTCCTGAAGGTTGGAGGTTATTTGAAAATTGACAAAGGATATATTGTATACGGACAATATATCCTTTTTTTATAGGAGGAAAGAAAAACATGATCGAGAAATTAAAAGAAAAGGTATTGAATGGCGGCCGGATCAGCCGGGAAGAGGCCTTTGCGTTGGCCTATGCCGGACCTAAAAACAGTTTGTATAAGGCGGCCGGAGAAATCCGTGATCGAATGGTTGGCATACTGTTCGATACCTGTTCCATTATCAATGCCCGCTCGGGCAGATGTTCGGAGTATTGTAAGTGGTGTGCCCAATCTGCCATTTTCAAAACAAAGATCGAAGAATACGAGTTGATCGACGAGGAAACCTGCCTGCAAATGGCGAAGTTGAACGATGAATACGGAGTGGATAAATTTTCCTTTGTTACCAGCGGACGCGCTCTTTCAGATCATAATATAGACCGTATATGCGATTATGCCCGGAAAATAAAGCAACACTCCGGTTTGCACTTGTGTGCTTCCATGGGTTTGCTGACCAAAAAACAATTGCAGAAATTGAAGCAAGCCGGCATTACCCGTTACCACTGTAATCTGGAGACTGCTCCCGCTTATTTTTCCCATTTATGCACTTCGCATACGCCCGCCGAAAAAATCGAGACGATACGGGCGGCGTATGAAGTGGGGATGGAGGTTTGTTCTGGCGGCATCATCGGCATGGGAGAGTCGCTGGAAGATCGCATCGATCTGGCTTTGACGCTACGGGAATTGAATATCAAATCGATTCCCATGAATATCTTGAACCCGATTCTGGGAACACCGCTGGAAGGAACGCCGCCTTTGAGCGATGAGGAAATACTGACTACTATCGCTGTTTTCCGTTTTATTCATCCGGATGCATTCTTGCGTTTTGCCGGAGGACGGATGCTGATCGCTCATCTCGAAACAGAAGCGATAAAGGCGGGAATAAATGCAGCCATAGTGGGGGATCTCCTAACGACGATCGGTTCTAAAGTGATAGAGGATATCGAGAAAGTGAAAAAAATGGGTTTTTACATTTAAGAAGAAAATATGACAACAGAAGAATTATTGAAATACGACAAGGAGCATATCTGGCATCCTTACACTTCTACCGTTAATCCCCTGCCGGTTTATCCGGTAAAAAAAGCGGAAGGTGTTATGATAGAATTAGAGGACGGCAGACAATTGATCGACGGCATGTCTTCCTGGTGGTGCGAAATTCATGGTTATAATCATCCGGTTTTGAATGCTGCCCTATTACGGCAGGCAGAGGAAATGTCCCATATTATGTTCGGCGGCTTTACCCATCGCCCGGCGGTGGAACTAGCGGAAAAAGTACTGAGTATAGCTCCGGCTTCTCTGGATAAAATATTCTTTTGTGATTCCGGTTCGGTAGCCGTGGAAGTCGCTATGAAAATGGCCTTGCAATATTGGTATGCAGCCGGAAGGGAAGAGAAAAAGCATTTTCTCACCATTACGAAAGGTTATCATGGCGACACTTGGAATGCGATGTCGGTATGCGATCCGGTAACCGGTATGCACGGAATTTTTCATGGAAGTTTGCCGGTCCAATATTTCATCACCCGTCCGCAATGCCGCTTCGGGCAAAAGTGTGAACCTGGAGATATCCGGGAATTTCAGGAGAGCCTGGAACTTCACCACCAGGATTTAGCAGCAGTCATCCTGGAACCCATTGTACAGGGAGCGGGTGGAATGTGGTTTTATGCTGCCGATTATCTGAAACAAGTCCGTGAACTGTGTGATCGTTATCATGTTTTGTTGATTTGTGATGAAATCGCTACCGGCTTCGGACGCACAGGGAAACTCTGGGCAGTTGAGCATGCAGGGATCACTCCGGATATTATGTGTATCGGAAAAGCCATTACCGGGGGATACATGAGCTTTGCCGCTACTTTGGCGACGGCAACTGTGGCCGACACTATTTGTTCCCGCGATCCTTATGTTTTTATGCACGGGCCTACCTTTATGGGAAATCCCTTGGCTTGTGCGGTGGCCGGCGCCTCGATAGATTTACTGATGAGTTATGACCTGGAACAGATGATTGGCGGCATCGAAAAACAATTGAATGAAGAGTTGGCTCCCGCCCGAAAGTTCGGTCAGGTGGAAGATGTACGCGTCCTGGGAGCAATAGGGGTGATCGAAATGAAAGAACCGGTAGATATGGCTATACTTCAAGCCCGGTTTGTAGAAGAAGGCATATGGGTGCGTCCTTTCGGTAAACTGGTTTACATTATGCCTCCCTATATCATACAGCCTGGACAATTGAGTAAATTGACCCAAGGATTACTGAAGATCGTAAAGGAAATTTAAGTCATGAATAAGGAACGGTATACCAAAAAACTGGAAATCATTAAAGAAGCCGGAAATTACCGGATATTAAGGGATATCGAACAAAATGGTTTCCTGATTCATGCCAATGGCCGGGAAATGTTGAACCTGTCTTCCAACGATTATCTGGGATTATCTACCAATCCCCGTTTAATCGAGGAGTTCCGGGCTGAGACCGATATCATGGCCTTGGCTTATAGTGCAGCCTCCTCTCGTTTGCTTTCCGGAAATCATCATTATTATCGGATGCTGGAGGACGATTTGGCCGATCTTTATGATAAAGAGGCAGCTTTGACCTTCAATTCCGGTTACCATGCAAACATAGGCATTCTACCGGCTTTGGCCGGAAAAAAAGACCTTATTGTGGCAGATAAACTGGTCCATGCCAGTATCATCGATGGTTTAAGACTGGGAGAAGCTCAGATGTTGCGCTACAGGCATTTGGATTATGAACATTTGCGGAGTATACTAACTCAGCATAGAGAGGAATATGAAAATGTATTTATTGTTACGGAATCCATTTTTAGTATGGATGGGGATGTGGCTGACCTTCAACAATTGTGTGAGCTTAAAAAGGAATTCGATGCCTTTTTATATGTAGACGAAGCCCATGCTATTGGCGTAAGAGGAACTAATGGTTTAGGTTGCTGTGAGGAACAGGCTTGTACAGAGGATATTGATTTTATCATCGGTACTTTCGGCAAAGCTTTTGCTTCAATGGGAGCTTTCGTAGTTTGTGAAGGAATATTCCGGGAATATCTGGTCAATATGCAACGGAGCCTTATTTTTACTACAGCTTTGCCTCCCATCAATGTAGCCTGGACCCGCTTTATATTGAACCGTATGCCTGAATTTTTCGATCTGCGGATGAAGTTGGCAGCTATTTCAGGACGTTTGAGGGAAGTATTAAGTCAAAAAGGGTTCGCAACCCGGGGAAGCTCTCATATTGTGCCTATGGTATGCGGTTCCAACGAAAGTAGCATGGAAATGGCAGAGTTGCTTCAGGACAACGGTTTTTTTGCTTTGCCCGTACGCTATCCGACTGTACCTAAAAATGAGGCCCGCATCCGCTTTTCGTTGAATGCTTCTATTCCGGAAGAAGATTATGAGTGTTTATTTGAATTTCTGGAATGTTTGGAAGAATAGGATGAAATTGAATCGTAAAAATATATGCGAATAGAGTGGTTGAAGAAAAACAACGGCGATCGGGTAATCCTTTTTTTTAATGGTTGGGGAATGGACTCCCGGGCCATTCCTCAGTTGACCGGAGATTACGATGTAGTAGCGTTTTGGGATTACCGTCGCCTCCTGGAGGCTGAGTGGCCCGACCTGAGGCAATATGAGGAAATTTACGTCGTAGGCTGGTCGATGGGAGTGTGGGCAGCCGCTAACGTGATTCCTCTGCTCGACATTGCCCCGGTGAAGTTGATTGCTTTGAACGGGACGGAACTGCCCGTCGACGATCAATATGGAATCCCCGTCAGGATTTACGAGTTAACGGAGAGGGGCTTAAATGAAAAAGGGAGAAAAAAGTTTTTGCAGCGTATGTTTGCCGAAGTCCGGGAATGGGAATGTTTCCAGGATAAATTGCTCTCAAGACCTTTGCAGGAGGTGTGCGAAGAGTTGGTCCTGATACATCGGCAAAGCCACTGCTTGCAGAGTGGACGACAATGGGATAAAATTTATATCTCCGAGAGGGATGTGATATTCCCTGTGGAGAATCAACAAAATTTTTGGAATGCCCGATGTCCCGATATAAGAATTTTGCCGGGAGGACATTATCCTTTTTGCCGGTTTGAAAATTGGGATGAAATTTTAGAATGTAATTGGTTGAGACGATGAGGATAGATAAATCGGAGATTGCATGCAGATTCAAACGAAGCGTGGAAAGTTACGAGGAAAACGCATATGCGCAGAAAGCTATAGTTTCCCGGTTTATGACGCTACTGAAAACCTATTGTCCTACCACTTCGGGACGAATCCTGGAAATCGGATGCGGGACAGGTTTGCTCACCACTCGAATCTGTCGGCAATTCAAGAATAATGAACTATATGTAAATGATTTAGTTGAAGTCATGTGCAATAAAACTGCAAGCAGATGCCAATTAACGAAACAATACTGTCTTAGCGGAGATATCGAGCAAATCGCTTTGGAGGGAGATTTCAGTTTGATGGTATCTGCCTCTACATTTCAGTGGTTGTCCGATCCGGAGCATACCTTTTGGCGGTTGAATCATCATTTGCAGGAAAAAGGATGGTTGATTTTCAGTACTTTTGGAACGGAAAATTACAAGGAATTAAGGACAATAACCGGAAATGGATTGTCATACCATAGCCTTTCGGAAATGGAAGCTCTCTTATCGGAGGCCTTCGAGGTGGTATATTCTGAAGAAGGGCATCAGGTGCTTTATTTCGACGATCCTCTCCAGGTACTGCAGCATATCAAAAAAACCGGGGTCAATGCCATCCCGTCCCAGCAAAGTTGGACAAGGGGGATGATAGAGGATTTTGTACAAAAATATGCCGCGTGTTTTGAAGTGGACGGTCGGGTTCCTTTAACCTATCATCCGCAATATTTTGTTTGCCGCAAACGGGATTGAGGGAGGAGGACAATCACCCGGAACGTTTAAAGCCGTCCCAGGTGATTGAAAGTATTGGTTTTCATTAATTGCTCCAATTCGGCAATAATCATAGCAGTGGCTCCCCAGATAAAATATTCCCCGATTTTGTATCCCGGAGCGACGATCTCATGATCGTGCCGGATAAAAGAATGAGTTGTTTTATTTTCATCATTGAATAAATCGGACAGGCTGATGAGGATGACTTTGTCTACTTCTTCCGGTGAAAGTGTGAAATCCGGTAGTTTCAGAGTGGTACCGACAATAGGAGTGATATTGAAATTGCTCAGTGGAATATAAATATCGCTCAAAACCCCTAATATGGAAACTTTCTCTTCAGGTACACCTATCTCTTCGTGGCATTCGCGCAAGGCTGTCTGAAGTGCATTGGCATCTCCCTTTTCCATTTTACCTCCAGGAAATGCAATCTGTCCGCCATGATATTTACCTCGGTTGGAGCGTTGAATAAACGGAATCGCCAAGTTATCCCCGTAAGGTACTACTAATACCAATACAGCACTGTTCACAGGCGGACAGGTATGCTTTCCCTCTATTCCTTCGATGTATTTAGGGCGTGGAGCCATCTGGCTATGGGCTTTCTCGCCGGGCAATACATTATAAAGAGCTGTTCTGATTTTTTTTTGAGACATCTTATGATCTACACTTTTTACATTTTAATAATCTCAGCAATTCACCGATCCACAATACCGATGAGGTGCTGCCTATGATGATCCCCCAGTCTTTCCAGGTCAGAGGTACGGTGCGGAACACCTCGCCTCCGAATTCAACGATCAGATATTGTCCTATGGGAATAATGAACATTACAATCAGAAAGCCTGTACTGGATTTTAGTTTTTTGAATGCAGAACCCCGCGACAAAAATGCTTTTGCATTGAACATGTTCCAAAACTGAAGCAAGACAAAGGTAGTGAAAAATACAGATAACTCGTAAGGAGAAATGTATCCTTCCGAACGGGTGAACCAATACATCATTCCCAGCAATAGGATAGTAAATGTAAGGCCTATGCCCAAAATGTAATTTCTCATTTTCGGACTGATAATAAAGTCTGTGGCTTTACGGGGTTTTTCTCTCATGACTTCCGGGTCCGGGGGTAATGAAGCCAATGCTGCCGCAGCAAAGGTGTCGATGATCATATTGACCCAAAGCATCTGAG
>CAJKZL010000079.1 GCA_905204385.1 uncultured Odoribacter sp.
ACCCGGTTGCCGTCGACGCCAAGCACCATGCCCACCTGGTGTTCGTTTTCCGAACGGATCATATCTCTCCATTTCACCAGATAGGCATAGGGGGATAAAGTCTCTACTTCTTCGCCGGTAGTGGCATCCTTTTTCATATAGGTCTGAGTCCCCAGACGATACCAGAAACTATCCCGCCTTACATCCCCAGCTTCATACAGGTTTTCCACCGTTTCCACTTTTATGCGGGCGGTATATTGCTCGCTGGTCTTCCGGAAACGGGTGATGATCCCAGCCGGGTCGGTGGTAAAATAGGGATAATTTTGCAGCGATACTCCCGGATAAAGCAAACTCAGCCAATTCTGATAGTAATAGTCCCTGTCGATGCCGTTAATCTCGATCTCGAATATCGTCTCGTCGCTTTTCCTGGCTTTGCCCAAAGTATTTTCCATCAGTAAGCCGATATTGTCTTCCAGCTTATAGGTTCCCGAGCGTCCCTCGATCACTTCCGACGCATAATGCTCGGCCTGCTTCCAAAATTCGTTATCCTGATATAAGCCACCCATCCAGGCATAAATATGGGCCAGTAAGGTATTCACCGTTCCGAGGCTGGCATATTGCCGGGAAGCGATCGTTCCACCGCTGGCATTCATCAAGCGTTCGCGGGGAGGCAATACCAGGGCTTTCTCAGCACAACGGATAGCCTCTTCCAGCACGGACCGAACGGGACTTTTACCGATGGCTTCCATTTGGTCGGAATTAGCGGGTATTGGAGCATCTCCCCAGATACGCGCGATGTTGAAATAAGCCAGCGCTTTCATAAAATTGGCCTGACCCAGCCAGAAGTCTATCCGGTCCTGCGCAATCCCTTCAAATCGGGTTTCATTATCTTCCAGGAGATTAGCCATATAAATGATGTCGTAAAAACTACCCCAACTAGTGCTGGTTCCTTCGCCGGCAAACAAAGTATACTTCAGACTCCGGTAACCTTCGTCGTAATACTCGTCGCAGGGCAATCCGGCCAATTCCAATAAGTTGGGTTTATCTGCACTGTAAGTACCTACTTCCTGTCGCAGCATGAACGTCACTACGTCTTCGAGGTCCGCTTCGGACTTGAAATAATTCTGATAGGTTACTCCCGTCTCACAGGTCACGTCGAGCAAATTGTCGCAAGAGGACAATGACAGGAGCAGGGCAATATAAATTGAAATCTTTTTCATATCTGTAAGTCATAAATGATCAAAAATTTAACGTCAGGCCCACCGTGAATTTCCGGGGCAAGGGATAGGAACCCAAACCGTCCATTCCATCGGTGACATCGACAATTTCGGGATCCAACCCCGAATAATTGGTCAACAGAAACAAATTTTCCGCCGTCACGAACAACCGTGCCGAGGACATGCCGACTTTACCGGCCCACTTCGGCCTCAGGTTATAGCCCAGGGTCAGTTGCTTCAGCCGCAGCATATGCACCTTTTCGATATCCGAATCAAAAGTGTTGAAGCCTGAAGCATATTGGGTATCATTGTCCCGGTAATATTGCAGGTAAGGATAATTAGCCGGATCGAAATCCCTCAAATCCACCATCAGGGGACCCGCATCATTGGTGCTGGGCTGCAGACTGCTGTTTTGATACAAGTTTACCATATGCCGGCCGATGGAGTAGTTGAAGGCCAGATTCAAATCGAACTCCTTCCATTTTAATTCGAAGAAAATACCCCCGGAGGCTTTGGGCAGTTGACTGGCCGCAAAATATTGGTCGTCGGTATCGATTTTCCCATCCCCGTTTATATCGATAATTTTCCGCATTCCCGGCAAAAACACCCCATTCTCATTCCCGGCATACAACAATTGTTTCTTGCCGTCGGCCGTATAAGTGTAGGGCACTTCGTCGAGGCTTTTATAATAACCGTCTGTTTTATAAGCCCTGATCTGATACAAAGGCTTTCCGATGATCTGCTCCTGGTAATCATAGCCGTCGTAGCTTTTGCGGAACATATTCCAGTTGCGGGCAGCCGTTACCCTCATCCTCAGCTTCACCGCCGTCTCGCGGAGAATGTCTGCCTGCAATTCCAACTCCAGTCCCTCGTTCGAGATCTCCATCGCATTCCGCCACTGATCGTCGAAATAATTGACATTCCCGGAAAGGTCCACCTTGCTTAACAGGCCTTTGGTATAACGATAATAATAGTCCACGACAAACTTCAAACGATAGTCCAGAAAATCGATATCTAAGCCGATGTCGTACTGGTCGGTTTCCTCCCAGGACAGATTCCGGTTGATAGCTCCCCCGGTTTTATTGGGCCGCATTCCCGATTTTCCCAGGAAAGTGTAGCTATCGGGAGAAAAAAGCCCGTAAGCCAGATAAGGTTGGGAGAATTTCTGCCCCGACCGTCCCCAACTGGCCCGAATCTTTCCGAAACTCAGCCAATAGAGATTTTTCATAAACGGTTCTTCCGAAAAAGCCCAGCCTACGGCAACAGAAGGAAAAGTAGCCCAACGCACATCTTCCCCGAACACGGAGGAACCATCACGGCGGATCGTGGCTTCGAACAAATATTTTTCTTTGAAGTTATAGGACAAACGCCCGAAATAACTGCAAAGGATATCCTCTTTCAGATCGGAATTATACCAGAAGGCACTGCGATAGGTCGTTTCTCCCGTATGCAGAATCCCGCTCGCATCTCCCCATCCCGAACCGACATAATGTACATAATCGCTGGGGCCGCCTTCACCGCTTCCACCGTTTGTAAATTTCTGGTTTTTGATCAACGAAAAGCCCAGCAATATGTCGAAAGCATGGTTTTCCCGCCATTTAGCCGTATAATGAAGTAAATCTTCGTTCTGTATTTGCAGGCTTCTTCCGATAGCTCCCTCCGACTTGGAAAACGGAAGTTCCAGGGAAGAGTAACCTGAAGGCGTGAATTTATTCTGATTCTGTTGATTGAAACTCAAAGCGCCGGATACAGAAACGTTTAGATTTTTAAGGATTTGATAATCCAGCATCAGATTGGTACGAAAAGAATAGCTGTTGTTTTTATCGATCAGTCCGTTCAATTCCTTCATCATGTTTTCCTTGATATACCCCTCTCCCGGAAAGAGCGAAGAGTCGTGCAAAGGATCGGCCCCCACCGACTCGATTTTCGATCCCGACTTATCGCCCCGGCTACGGTCGCTGTAAGTAAAGGAGGTGCGGAAATCCATTCGCAATTGCTTGACCGGATGGGCCGTGAGGTTAGCCATCAGATTGAAGCGCTGAAAATCGGTCCCTACTACAATGCCTTCCTCCTTGAAATAGCCCGCGCCGACCATATATTGCATTCCTTCGCTGCCTCCCGAAGCCTGTACGTTTGCATTAACGACTTTAGCCGTCCGGTAGAGATACCTCCACCAGTCGGTCGAATTATTATAAAAGGGATTCAGACTATCCTGCAAGATACGGTTTACTCCGGCATCGAAGCGTCCGCCCCAGAAATAATCGTAAAGCGGTCCTTCCGGATCCAGGGAGCGGAATACCTCTTCGTAGGATTCGGGCATTCTCCACGTTCCTGTAGCCTCATCGTAATAAGCTCCCCTTGCATTTTCCAGTAATTTCAGATAAAACAGACGTTCGGCATGTCCACCGGTCTGGGCAGGAGTTTCCGGCAGCCATGAAGCCGAATAAGAAACATTAGCCGACAGATTTCCTTTTCCCGGCCGTCCCTTTTTGGTGGTAATCAGGATCACTCCATTACCCGCACGTGGACCGTAAATGGCAGCCGAAGCAGCGTCTTTCAGCACTTCCACCGACTCGATCGTCGCCGGATCGATATCCGACAGGGTATTGGAACCGGTGATCGGAGAAGTAAAGGCATCGATAGGCACTCCGTCTACTACGTATAAAGGAGTTCCATAGCTACGGTCCTGACTTTCTCCGTCGTTGTTAAACAAAGAATTGTATCCGCGTATAGCCACAATCGCACCCCCACCCCCGGGAGAACCCGAGATGTTGTTTATCTCCACCCCCGCCAGCCGCCCCTGCAAAAGGCTTTCCAGGCTATAAGTCGGGAGTTCCTGAATATCTTCTCCCTTCACGGAGGAAATCGCACTGGTAGACAGCCTCTTCTTCTGAGTGCCGTAAGCCCGCACCGTCACTTCGTCCAATGCCGAGACCTCTTCCTCCATCCTTACCGTCAGCGGTTTTTCACCCTCGAAGCGGACATTTTTTTTCTTGAAGCCGACAAAGGAACAAACCAGGTTGCCCTTGTCTACCGGCAAGCGCATCACAAAATTACCTTCGGCATCGCTGGCCACCCCCAGTGAAGTGCCTTCCAATTGTACGCTCACTCCAGGCAAGGGACTTCCCTTTCCATCGGTGATCTTTCCTTTAATCAGGTATTCTTTCACCTGTTGTTGCAAGCGGATCACGATATTCGTCCCAATCTGTTCGAAAGTAAAGGGGGTATTTCGAAGACAGGTCTTCAATACTTGCTCTAACGGCGCCTGCTGAAAATTGGCCGTCACCCGGACTGCCGATTTTTGAATCGATTCCATGTTGTAGGTGAAATCCAGGTTTCCCTGCTGTCCCAGCCTGTTAAAAACCTCTTCCAGGGAGGCATTCTGAAAACTCAGCGTAAACGTCCTTGCCGGCTGCTGGCTATGGCCGACCACGTTTGCCAAAGAGGAAATCAGCAAGACAAGAGCCAATCTCCGAAGATAAAGCATCCCCTTCGGTCGCCTTTCGGGCGACCAATTCGTTGAAAAAACATGTTTCATAAAATGATTATTTAGTTAAATTAGTTTTCGTGCCCATAATCCGTGATGAGGATATGATGTCCCATTTCCAGAAATTCAAATTCATGTGTTGCCTGCAAAACCGCCAACACTTCGGAGATGTTGTCATAACGGGGTACGATGGTCGTAAAATGCAAATTAGCCAATTCGGGCCGGCTAAACTCAAAGGTACAGCCATACCACTGCGAAAGTTCGTCCATCAGTCGGTATAAAGGAACATCCTGAAAGGCAAAACGATCCCGCTTCCAGGCCGTATAAAAACGACAATCCACCGCTCTCACGGACATAGCCCCTTCGACGGGAGCATTTACTTGTTGCCCGGGATGAATGACCACCGTGTCGTTCGCCTTATTGCGCACTTTCACACATCCCTTGATCAAAGTGGTGATACAGGGAGCGCCATTGCCGGCCCTCACATTGAACTGAGTGCCCAGCACCTCGATCCGGGTAGTCCCTGCCTTAACGATAAAAGGCTGACTTTCATGATGAGTCACTTCAAAATAAGCTTCCCCTTCCAGTTCTACTTCTCTCCGGTCGGTTGAAAACCGATTCGGATAACGTAGCCGGCTCCCGGCATTCAACCATACCCGCGTACTATCGGCCAGAGTAACCTCTATATTTCCCCGCAGGGAAGTCGCTAACAAATTATATTCCGCTTTCGGTCCCCATTCCGTGGACTGAAATTCCTGAAACCCGGTCTCCTTTTGTTCTATTTCCGACTGCAAGACTTGTTTTACGGTATCATCGATAATATATACTTTGCCCCGATCGGTTTTCAGGACGGTTTGCTCATCCGGAAACTGTTGAACAATATGATAAGGCACTACAGAGGGGGAAGGAACCTCTGAGGTGAAAAACCACTTGATTCCGGCAAAGCAAAGCACCACGGCTGCAACAGAAGCGATAGCCAGCCACACCCGCAAGCGGCGTTTGTGATCCATATGGCGCTGCAGTTCCCTGAAATAAGCCGAAGTATCCAGTTCCGCCATCTCACTCATTTCCTCATAAAGCTTTTCCGGCTGCAACAGCTCTTCATAAAAGGCCCGATTTTCCTCCTCCTTGAGCCAGCACTCCAACAAGGTCTGCTCATCTTCAGACAACTTTCCGACCAACGATTTATATACGAGATCGCTAATAACGATGTCTTTCTCTATATTTCTCATTTCTCTTTTTTATAATCAGACATTTTCTACTTCTGCCGGACGTTACTATCTTTTCATTTTACATTCCCAATATCGTCCACATAGCCAGCAAACACATCATAGACACTTTCTCCCCGTCGGACAAACCGATGCGCAATTGTTTATAGGATTCTTTTTTATGCGTTTTGACCGTATTCAGGCTCAATCCCAATTCCTGGGAGATATCCTCATAACTTTTGCCTTCCAACCGCAGTAACATAATGTCGCGTTTTATGGCGGGCAATTTGTTGATCTCACACAAAATACGTCCTTTCACTTCTTCCCGGATAAGCAAATGATCCACACGCGCATCCTCGGACACCAAGTCTTTGATGCCATTTACATCCGTCATCTCCGGACAATCCCGCAGCAGATTGAGGCACTTATGCCTTATAGTGGTGTACAAATACGTCTTGAACACCTGTAAATTCACGAAGGTCTCCCCTTTTTGCCAAATCGCCAGAAAAGCCTCCTGCGCCACATCTGCACCTGCCGCCCGGTCGCCGAGCAAATGTCCGGCAAAGAAACAAGCCCGCGCAAAGAAAGTGTCGAAGAGCAAGCGGAATACTTTCCGGTCCTTCACCTCGATCTCGGTCATTTCGATTTGCAGCTTTTCCTTCATGTTATCAGTGTATTTTCTCTTTAGACACAAAAAAACAAAAAAGGGGTGAGGAAAAGTTAAGATTTTTTTAATAATTTATTTTTCGCCCGAAAATAAAGAGTCCTCCGAAAGTTTTCGTTCTACTATCGGAGGACATTGTTTTTACCATTCCCGCTAAAGCTCATTAGCAGGATTCCCGATCAGGTGAAGGGTGAACCGGAAAAATTATTATTTCACCCCCGGCTCAACGGTCAATAAACATTCCGGCCATTGTATCCAGCTAAAATTACCATGTCCGGCTTCATATTTCATTTGCAGGGAAATATTCCCGCACCGATATCCTGTGAGATTGCCGGCCGCATCGAAGGAATAGGAAACATTACCGGTTTCGGAAAGGAGTTGTGAAGGAAAGCCTCCGCTATACACAAAATCTTTTTTCTCCTGCAACACCCAGTCCTGATCCATCACATATTCCAGGACAGCTTTCAACTGCCCTCCCTGCCATTCGTTCGCTACCTTTCGGACAGGTTTCCAGGCATCCGTGCGGTAAAGGTGTTCAACAAACTCTGTCTGGCGATCATTTTCATACAAAAACTCGTATTTGAGGGGATGTTCCTCGATATCCAACAGATTCATCCGGCGCATAACCGCCAACCGGCCCGCTTCGTCATACTCGAACAAATATTTCGCCTCCGACTGAAGTTCGTAAGTATAATCAAATTCTGCATCTTTAGGTAATGTTTTCGGACCATAAGTGTTCCTCTGTTCTTCCCTGATCAATCCATCTTTTAACTGAAAATACCAACTTGCCGCCAATTGCAACACCCTCGGAATACTGTCCGGTTCGAGTTTTGCCACCGAATCAGGGCTAACGCTCACCACATAATCATACCAATAGAAACGGGCTATACTACCGGAATAGCTCGTAACTAACCTATTCTGTATTTTCCCTTGGGCATCGTAGCGCACGATAGAATCGAGCCGCTCATTGGTATAACCGCATTTCAACCGAAATTCTCCCCAGCGTTCATTTATTCCTGAGATTTCCCGTACCCGGTAAAGATTTTTACTTTGTGCAGGTACTACCGGATCGTCGTCATCCTGACAGGCCACCATGGCTGACAGAAGTAAAAACATAAAAAATATATATCTTTTCATCCTATTGTGTTTTAAGTTATTTATTCTGAGGGGCAATAGCCGTTATCCGGTCGAATCCCCGATATACCTTATGATATTTACGATCCTTTGTAATCAAACCGGCACCGAGAGTTTCTATCGGCAAAGTAATCACCTTGCCCTCCACACCATTCCAGGTAGTAATGACCAGCATTCTCGAAGCCGCATTCATCACCCGGTCTTTCCCATCTTCTCCCGGGGTATAATAAATACGGCCTGCACCGGTCCACATCCAAAGTGAAGTAATCTGATCTTCAGTCAATTCCGTATCGAAACGCAGGAAAGATTCCGGCTGTTCAGAGGTCAATAAAGCCGCATAGATTTCATTTCCTACCGTATAATACATAACGTCTTCCGAGGGAGAAAAACAAAAAGATTTTGCTTCCCGGATTCTTAAACATTTACTCAGATCGATCACTTTCATCACTTCTACTTTCTTCTCCCTTAAAATCGCTTTCATCCCGTAGATGAAGCAGGCTCCGGTTTCCCTATCCTGCAAGACAGCCTGGATCTTTCCATCTTTTCCAGTCCCCAGATGTAAACATCGCTTATTTCCGACATTCCCGGGATCATAGGCTGTTCCATCGCTTTTCAATCGGGACAGATTGCCATACGGTATATTATCGGGTAAACCTAAAAACCGACTGTTCAAAGAATCATAAGCAACACCGTTATACTCCCAACTGGCATTAGAAGCAAAAAAAGCAAAATCCGAGATCGCATACTCGCCGGCATCCTCCATCGAATAGGGATAACCGAATTTTTGAGCTCCCAGCCGGATATACCGGTAATACAAAAGCCCACTCTCCAACAAATATTCCGCGGCATCATTTCCGTAAAATTTCATTTCCATAGGTTTCATCTCATGTTCCACAGCCAGAAAAAAGAAATCCTGATTTTCTGCTTTTTTGATGTAGCTGGCTGGGTCGATAAGTATCAGATTACGCTCAGAAAGAACGGTGGTAGCCCGTTCGGTTTCATAATTCGTATTTTGCATGCTTACAATCTGTCCTGCTATGCGTTCTCCATTACCCAATGAGTAAATATGACGATAAATTGTATCTTGTTTATCATCATTCAGATTAGAAAAATTAAACGCAGTGATCAACGATAAATCTCCGGTTTCTCCCTCTTCGGTATCCGCCACCATTAAACCGGTACTCAACTGACTGGTCACCGATAATTCCCAGGATCTTATTTCCTTGATTCGGGTAAGGGTATCGGTAACTGTCAAGATAAGTGTATACGGATCGGCCTGTTGTTCTTCATAAATAAGGGCTTCCAACACCATAGCGGTCGATAGCACCCGGTTAGCCCCGAAACCTTTCAGCCGCCATTCGAAAAAAAGATTTTCGTCACCCAGCCCCTCTTTATAAATCACAGGCACCACGTGTAAATAACCGAACTGATATACCACAAATTCCGATGGCATCCCTCCCATATCCACGATGATCGGCTTAACCATTTGGATTTCCTTATTAGATTCATCTTCATAACAAGAAATACACCCCAACCCTATCATCAATATATAAAAAACTAATTTTTTCATCGTCTGTCTATTTTTTAAATTTCAGGCATTTCTACTTTTTGATTGGCATACGGGCCGTCGTCGTGCAACAAAGGCGGATTATTTGCCGGATTGGCATTATATTCATTCAAAGCTTTCTTTACCAACCAATAATTGGCCAGCAGTTCGTCTCCACTCATCCACCATTTTTCCTGATCCTTATGAGTGGGATAGTAAGGCAATGAATTTTTACCGGTCGCCTCCATGATAAATTTCCACCAGGCAGTGGAATATGCTTTTCCAAAATAGTAAAGCAACCAGGCATCCCAGTTATCCGGTTTTATAATTTTAGCCGAAAAGGTGATGACGCACTTGTTTTGCCCCAAACGCAATTCCTTGAAATCCTCGGTCTCCACAATCCTGACATTCAATTTTCTGACTTCTTTTTCGAGTGTATCGGCATATTTAAGCACGACCAGGGCCAAACCGTCGTATTCCCCCTTCCTCACACTTCCTTCCAGCAATTCATACATTTCTTCATCGGCAGTGGTATTCGAATCGGCCACAACTTCCAAGCG
>CAJKZL010000080.1 GCA_905204385.1 uncultured Odoribacter sp.
GAAGGTCGAAGGGCCCGCGGATGGTTTCGGCTGATCCGGCGATGAGATAGACGACGAAGGCGACCAGAGCGGGCAAGTGGCCTTTGAAAATATACCAGCCGTCCGCCTGGTTGGCAACGATGGTGGAGAGTTGCATGCTACCGGTGAGTACCCCCATCGTCAGGATAGACAGGCCTTTGGAAAGCTCGTAACTGATCATCTGTGCCCCGCTGCGCATGGCGCCGATCAGGGAAAACTTATTGTTGCTGGCCCATCCGGCCAACAGTATACCTACGATACCGATGGAAGAAACCGCGATGAGGAAAAAGATTCCCACATTGAAATCGATGATTTCCAGTCCTTTGGCGAAAGGTATGCAACTGAACGCCAGCAAGGAGGCTATGATGACGATGTAGGGGGCCAGGTTGAACAGAAAACGGTCGACATGGTTGATTTCTATGATTTCTTTGATGAGCATTTTGATCATGTCGGTGACCGTTTGTATCATTCCGTAAGGGCCTACCCGGTTGGGCCCGAGCCGGCATTGAAAGAAGGCGCATACTTTCCGTTCTGCATAAATCAGCCCCAGCGCCATGACGGCATAGGCGACCAACAAGCAGATGCCGATCAGCACAAATTCGGTGATGGTGACCCAGGATGCCGGCAGAAGCTGATGAAGTGTAGCGTCGACCCAGTGTGTTACTATTGCAAAATCAAACATAAACTAAAAATAAGAGGTAAAAGAAATATTAACTCGTCCGGTTTATCTGTCGATATCGGGTACCACATAGTCCAGCGATCCTCCGATGGCGATCAAGTCGGCGATTTTGTTGTCACTAGCCAATAAATCGACCACGGAAACCAGCGGGAGTCCCGGAGAGCGGAATTTTACCCGGTAGGGATATTTATCGCCTCTGCTTTCCAGGTAGACCCCGAATTCGCCTCGTGCCGCCTCGACTCCTTTATAAAACTGACCTTCGGGGAGTTTGATCACGGGTTTGGTTTTGACGGCATATTCCCCCGGGGGAATATTGTCGACCAGTTGTTCCAGAATATGCAGGGATTCCGTGATTTCTTCCAGCCTCACCATATAGCGGTTGAAAACATCTCCTTTGTCGTAGGTGATTTCCCGGAAATCTACCCGGTCGTATACCCCGTAGGGATGTAGTTTCCGAATGTCGCATTTCCATCCGGAGGCCCGGCCCGAAGGTCCCGTGACCCCATAGGAGATGGCGTCTTCCAACGAAAGGATGCCGATGTTTTGCATCCGTTGGCGGGCAATGATGTTGCCTGTAAATACGCCGTGGTATTCTTTCAGCATGGGGGGCAGATAGCGGATGAAGTCTTTAATCCGCCGGGTTAAACCGGGATGTATATCGGCCATGACGCCTCCGATGCAGTTATAGTTTTGGATCAATCTTCCTCCGCAAGTTTCTTCGAACATGTCCAGAATTTTTTCGCGGTCGCGGAAACCGTAGAAAAAAGCGGTCAGAGCGCCCAGGTCCATGCAGAAGGTCGACCAGAATAGCAGGTGTGAAGCGATGCGGGTCAGTTCGTCCATGATGGTGCGGATATATTTCGCCCGTTCGGGTACTTCTATGCCCATCGCTTCTTCGATGCACATACAGAGGGCATGACGGTTCATATGGGCCGATAAGTAATCGAGACGGTCGGTCATCGCCAGAGTTTGTGGATAGGTGAGGCTTTCGCACAATTTTTCGATGCCCCGGTGGATGTATCCGCAATTGACATCGACTTTTTTCACGATTTCGCCTTCCAGGGATACCCTGAAGCGAAGCACCCCATGCGTGGCAGGATGCTGGGGCCCGATGTTCACTACGTATTCGTCATCTTCGAAGATGATGTTTTCTTTTTCTTCCACTTGTCCGGAAGCGGTCAGTGCCAGGGTTTGGGAGGCATCTTCTCCGATTTCGCTTTCGAGCCGGATGGGATTGACCTCGGAATTCGCATCATAATCTTTTCGGAAAGGATAGCCTATCCAATCGTTGCGCAGGAACAGACGGCGCATATCCGGATGGTTGATAAAACGGATGCCGAAAAAGTCGAAAACCTCCCTTTCGTTCAGGTTGGCTGTCGCCCATAGATCGGAGACGCTTACCAGTTCCGGTGAATTGCGGTCGGAAGTTTCCGTGCGCAGCACTATTTCATTGCCTGTTTCCGTGGAGCGTAAATGATACATGACTCCCAAGGAGTCTCCCCAGTCCATTCCGGTCAGACAAACCAGGAAGTCGAAGCGGCAGTCCGGATCGTTCTTCAACCGTTCTGCCAGGGCATGGAAAGCGGATTGAGGTACGGTGACGAATAAAAGTCCTTGTTGCTCGTCGATCTTTGCTTCCGGGGCAATGGTCAATATTTTTTCTTTCATCATGATTTCACTTTTCTCCGTTAATTTCCGGCCGGTCTTCCTGTTTATTGGCGCCTCCCAGGAATTTCTCCACCTTAATTTTTCTCTGAAGCTGCATCAGGCCATATAGCAGGGATTCCGGTCGGGGGGGACATCCGGGGACATAAACATCCACGGGCAAGATTTGATTTACTCCTTTAACGACATGATAGGACTTTTTAAAAGGTCCGCCGGAGATTGCGCATCCGCCCATGGCCACCACGTACTTGGGTTCGGCCATCTGGTCGTAGAGCCGCCGCAGCACCGGAGCCATTTTGTGAACGATGGTGCCGGCAACGATGATCACATCGGCCTGTCGGGGGCTGGCCCGGGTGACTTCAAACCCGAATCGGGAGAAATCATAGCGTGCTGCGCCGACGGCCATAAACTCGATCCCGCAACAACTGGTGGCAAAGGTCAGCGGCCAGACGGAATTGGAGCGGCCCCAGTTGATGAGGTCGTCCAGACAACCTATCAGTACGTCGGTGCCGTTGGCCCTGAGTTGTTCGAGATATTCGTTATCCTTGAATTCATGATAGGGAATAGACTTGATTTCCGGCTTTTTCATATTGTTTCTATTGTGGCTGATTTTATTTTTCTCACCGGTCTATTTCCATTCAAGGGCTCCTTTTTTCCAGGCATAGGCAAGCCCCAGGATCAAAATGACCATAAAAAAGAGGATGTTGATCAATCCGTCGATACCTGTATCCTGTACCGTCACCGCCCACGGAAACAGGAATACCGCCTCGACGTCGAACATGAGAAACAGGATGGCAAATAGATAGTAACCGGCCTTAAATTGCATCCACGAGTGTCCCCGGGTAGGAATGCCGCATTCATAGGCTTCGCCTTTCTGACGGTTGAAAGAACGGGGCGACACCAGACGGGCCAGCCCAAGCGCTACGCCTACAAGGGCGATAGCGGTAATGATAACGACGATCAAAAGTGTCAGATTCATAGTAAAAAGATTTATAGTCCGTAGCTTACAACTAAATGGCAAGTCCGTCGACCTATCTGTATTTTAGTAAACGCTTTATTTTAACGTTATGATATAACGTGAAATCTACAACTAATATCGAGGTATTACTTCACTGGGGTAATACCTATGATCTTTCCGGTCTGCCTGCAATCGCTAGACTATGAGTTTATGCAGGGCGTATAAGTAATAATTTTTCCGGTCGGGACTTTCGGGCGCAGGGTTGTAGCCGGGTTGCCGACCACAGGAGTTTTGAAGGAAAAGGTTGTGATTTTTCAGGTAAACCAAGAGTTGGGCAAAGGCTTTTTTTTCCGGATTGGCATGGGAGGTTTGTTCGTTCAGGTCCGAGGCATTGGTGTGTAAAAGGGAGACCAGGGAATAAAGAACATGGGCCGTCCTGTTGTCGAAAGTGGTTTTATGATGGGTAGATACATCCGTCCGCTTTGTCAGGTGATCCGCTTGACAAATTCCGGTCAGACTGACGCAAACCGCAATCAATAATATCGTCCATCTTAACTGTTGCACACTTTTTCTTTTGAGCCCGCAAATATAAAAATTAAATGATTCGGTTGTAAGCCGAGGGATAAATTTAAAGAAAAATTAAACTTCCGGACAGTATATTATTTCATAAATAGAACAACCAGCAGAGGGTTGGAGTCCGGACTCATGCTATTTGCTATCGCTTTTAGTTGTGGACTCTTTATCGCGGGGTTCTCCGGTAGCTGGGAAGCGTAGGCGGCACAAATCAGTTGGTTTTCGCAGGCCGCCAGGGGAAAACATTCTATGCCATCGATGATAAAGCCTTTCTGACGGGAACGTTTGCCTAGAGTTCCTATGGTTCCGGAGGACTTATCGAACAGATAGGATTGGATGTTTTTGTCCACCAATCCTTGTTGTACGTTCATGACCAAAGTCCGGGTGAAATTGAAAACTCCATCCAATCGGTAATATTTCGTCCATTTTTCTGCTTTGGCAAAATCAAACAGGGCGGGTACGAACCGAAAGTTTCCGAAGTCCATACAGGCATAGGGATGAGGAGTGTTTTTGGCATCCAAATAATAGAGGGTATCGGAAAATTCTTCCTTATAGAATGCCTTTCCTCCCTGTTCCTGTATCCAATTGTAGTAGACAAAGCCGCAATTGACCGGCTGGCCGGGTATTTGCAGGACCGTTTCTCCTTGTTTGTCGCATAGATTCAGCAAATAGAAAGGTGCCTGAGAGGAGGACACGGGAGTGATGAAAGCCAGAAATCCGCTTGGGGCGAAGGTACAGACTTGCCAATCGGTGGAAACCGGAAAGGTGTTTTTCAGTTCACCATAGAGCGAAAAGACCATAACTTTCCCCAAGGTGAGGAGATAGATATCCCCGTTTGCCGGATCGACGGCAAAGTCGCATAGGGCTGTGTATTCTTCGGGGCCTCGTCCCTGTTTCCCTATTTTGCGGAGGAAGTGTCCCTGGGTGGTGAAAAGATAGAGGTTGCCCTGCAAATCCCGGATATAGTAAAAATCTTTCCAGCATAAGATTTTATAGAGATCCCCTATAAAGCAAGAGTCTGTGGTTTCTAAAGGTATATAGCGGACGGAATCTATAACCTCTCCGGCGGAAAAGCGGTGGACATTCCCTGACAACGCCTCCTTTAAGGGAATCCGGTAGAGATTGTTTTCAGCATTCCGGCATCCTGCCGATAAGAATAGAAGACCGAAAATTACGCAAGTGATCGGTTGTTTAGCACACATACTCAGTTGTAAAATTTAGAACTACATATCGGGAAGCGTATGCTTCCCGGAGAAATTGGTTCCGGCTATTCGTCCTACCTCCGCAAAACTATGGTCAGTGGGAAGAATTGCGCATCGCTTTCAAGAGTTCGTCAAAAGCGGGGCCGGCAAATGTCGTCATATCGGGAAAAACAAGGCTTGCCCCTGCTTTTTTCAATTCTTTTTCGGGAATAGGGCCTGTGTTGACGGCTACGGGGAAAATTCCCGCTGCCACTGCGGCCTTGACTCCCAGCGGAGCGTTTTCGACGACCATGGCTTCGTCGGGGTGTACACCCGCTTTGTCCAGTCCTCTAAGATAAGGTTCCGGATGAGGTTTACCCTGCTTTACATCCAGGGCGGTGACCATATGCTCCTGGGTGAATACGCCCGGAAATTCCTTGTCCAACCGGGTTATCAGAGAACGTTGGCCCGAACCTGTCACGAGAATAGGTATCAGTCCGTCTTTGACCACTTTTTCGAGGAGTTCGCCGGCGCCTGGCATGGTGTTTGCTTCGGGTAACTGATTGAAGAGCCGGGTTTTTTCCGTATATATTTCTTCCATTTCGCGATCTGTGGCCTGACGTCCGTATGCTCTTTTAAAAATGTGGTTGATGGTCCATTTTCCGGTTGCTCCTTCGTATTTATAAAATTCATCCTGTTCACAGGGAATGCCGAGATAGGAGATGGCTTTGCACCAAGAGGCGGTATGTCCTTTCATGGAATCGAACAACACTCCGTCCATGTCGAAAAGGATTGCCTTTAGGTTCAGGGCCCGGTATCCCTTGCGTTTTAAGAAACGGTCTACAACAGATGAGTAATCCATACCATTCATTTTAACGTTATTTTCAGGAATCGTTCCGGCCGGCAGACTTCCTCCGGACAAATCTCTCTTTTGTTTACGGATTGCTTTGGACAAAGATACATTATTTTCGGGAAATCGGGATTGTGTGAGCGGTGTGTCGGAAGAAGTATATATTGCTTGTCTTCACAGCCGCCATCCGGAGCGGGAAGGAAATCGCCTTTCTCAAGGGAGGAGGCGTTCGGCTTGCCGAACCATCGCAAAGAGGAGGGGAACCGGGAAGAAAAATGTAACAATATGGAAATAAAAATGAAATAAGCCTGTCATTTTTATAGCAGACCTTTGTATTGTAAAAATCGAAGTAAATATGTGTAGACACAAAAAAATTCTCAGACATTTTATTTTTCTTTTCTTCCTCTTGATGGAGGGGGCTCAACTTTCCGGCGCTGTGATAAAGGGAAAGATCATCGACAAACAGACCCGCGAGCCTTTGGCGGGCGCCACGATCCAGGTAGCGGGGAGTGACCGGGGAACGGCTGCGGATCCGGATGGAAATTACAGTCTGGATATCAGGGAAGGCACTTACTCCTTTGTCGTAAGATTTATAGGGTATAAAGATTTGGTACAAGAATCTGTAAAAGTGGCTCGGGTAACGGAGTTGTATTTTGAACTTGAACCGGACAGCGAGACGCTGGAAGAAGTGAAGGTGACGGCCCGCAAGAATGCAGAGAACGAGCGTGTGTTGTTGATGGAAAGGCAAAATGCTGTTGCGGCTATAGAAAACATAGGAGCTTAGGAGATGAGTATAAAGGGTGTTTCCAATGCAGAGGAAGGCGTAAAAAAGCTCACCGGTAGTTCTGTTGCCGGAGCGGGACAGTTGATCGTGCGCGGACTGGGGGACCGGTATAGTACGACTACGTTGAACGGGTTGCCTATCGCTTCTCCGAATCCGGATAATAAGCTGATCCCCCTGGATTTGTTTCCGGCGGCTACGGTGAAGAATATTACGGTGAGTAAGGTATATGCCGTTTCGGCCTTTGCAGATTATTCCGGTGCCCATATCGATATCGGCACGAAGGTACATGCGGGAGAGGATTTTTTTTCGGCAGGAGCTAGCGGCGGGGGTGCGTTCAATACGATAGGAAAAGGTTTTTATTTCAGTGACCGGAAGGGCAATTTGTTGAAGACCGGGAATATAGATTCGCGTTATCTCCATATGCCTTATTCGTCCTTTGAAGAAAAAGTAAAAGAGCAGGATATCTTCGGGACTTCTTTTGCAATCGGTAAAAAAACGGCTTTACCGGATTTCAGTGCCCATCTGGGATGGGGAAAAGGTATAGGTAGGTTGAATGTGCTTTTGTCGGTGGGGGCCGGACAGGAAAAACAAATCCTGGAAGATGCTTTTATACAGCAGCTTACTGCTCAGTGGCGGGTTTTGAATCACTTTGATTATAATCGTTATGTGACCAAATTCAAAGTAGCGGCTTTGGCGGGATTGAGCTATGATTTCCGCTCGGGCGGACAGGTGAATTACTCCTTGTTTTATGCCCGCAATGCCATCGACGAATTCATGGAGAGGGACGGATTCGATTCGGAGGGAGTTCCTTTAAAAGGTAGTAACAGCATTTATCATGCTTACCGTTTACTCAATCAGCAGTTGAGCGGGCATCATGAATGGAGAGAAAAATGGGAATTGGAGTGGGCTGCTTCGTATGGGATGACAGGGAGCGATGAGCCCGACAGGCGGCAGGTGATGTTCCGTAAAGAGGAAGGAACGGGAAAGTTGAGCCTTTTTTTGCTGAATCAGCAGGAAACGATGCGTTATTTCGGGGAATTGGACGAGGATGAGGCGGTTGGCGACGTGAAACTGGTTTATCGTTTCGGGGAGAAGAACAAGTTGCATATCGGTGGTACTTTTAAGCAGAAAGTCCGGGATTTCGGTTGTGTCAGTTTTTATTATAACCTGGACCGCTTGCCTGCACCTGAGATTGCCGATATTTACGATACGGACGGCTACCTGAATTTCGGAAATATAGAGAACGGAAATATTGTAGTGAAAAGGAGTTATCAACCGCGTAACCGGTATAAAGCGGAGAGTCGGGTATATGCGGGTTTTGCGGAGGTCGATTTTTTTCCGCTGCCGTCTTTGCTGGTGAATGCAGGAGTGCGTTACGAACGGGTGAAGCAAGATGTGGATTACTATGACGATGGAAGCATGCCGCAAAATTCCGATTTGACGACGGGAGATTTTTTCCCGGCATTGAATATCAGATATTCCCTGGATGAACGAAACAGTTTGCGTCTGGCAGTTTCGCGCACAGTGACCCGTCCGGCTTTTGTGGAAATGGCTCCTTTCCTTTATCGCGAATCGTACGGTAGTGCCGCTATTCGGGGGAATGCGGGCATCCGCAACGGTTATAATCTCAATGTGGACCTGCGTTACGATTTTTTTTCCGCGAAGAGTGGAGATCTCTTTTCTGCTACCCTCTACTTTAAACAGTTGGACGATCCTATCGAGCGGGTGCAGGAAGCTGAGGGAGGTTCTGCCGTTCATACTTTCCGGAATGCCGACAACGGTGTGGCTATGGGGGTCGAAGTAGAGATGCGCAAAGAACTTTTCAAAAATTTTCGGTTAGGGCTTAACGGTTCGTATATGTATACGGATGTCAAATTACCGGAAGGCGGAGGCATTTACACCGACAATCAAAGGGCTTTGCAGGGTGCTTCTCCTTATCTGGCGAATGCGGACGTGAGTTATGCTCCTTATTTCCGGGAGGGAAAAGACCGGATGGTTCTGGCTTTAGTGTATAATGTACAGGGACCGCGCATTCATGCCGTCGGGATTTTCAACCTGGGGGATACCAAACAACTGGCTTTGCATATGCTGGATTTTGTCGGAAGCTATAATATAGGCCGACATTGGAGTTTGAAGTTGACGGTAAAGGATTTGCTGAATAGCCGGGTCCGATTCCGGCAGGATATACAGCAGGTTCGGGAGAAACGGGTCGTAGAGGCTTTCCGGCCAGGGACAAGGGCTGAAATCGGACTTGCCTTTAAATGGTAAGCAGGCTGTCAAAAAAAGGTTTATAGAATAAAGAAAAGAGAAGTCGAGTGACTTAGTTTGAATATATGTATGTTAATCTTAAAGTAAAAAAAGTATGAAAGGAAATTCTTTTAAATGGATGTCATGGGCTGTAACGGCTTTGGTTTGTGGTTCTGTGATGGCGGCTTGCAGTGATGATAACGGAGAGGAAAGCGACGGCGGGAGTGAAGGCGAGGTTGTTATGGAAAACGGGAGCGTATTGTCGGGCATGGTGGCTGAGGGAAAAACCGTTATACTACCGGCAGGTTGCCATTTTAAGCTATCCGGGGGATATGCGGTGAAGGAAGGGGCTAAGCTGAAAATAGAAAAAGGAGTGACGATTACGGCAGTCAAAGACGATGTAGCCGATTATATCCTGGTGGAGCAAGGAGGGTATATCGATGCCCAGGGAACAGTGGAGGAACCGATTGTGATGACGGCGGAAGAAAAGGCTCCCGGCGGTTGGGGTGGTTTGCATATCTGTGGTTACTCGCACACCAACAGAGGATCGGGTACGAAGTCTGAAATCGGAAATGCTCCTTATGGTGGGGATAAAGAGGAGGATAACTCGGGTGTCCTGCGGTATATCCGTTTGGAATATACCGGTTTTTCCTTCGATGACGAGCATGAGTCTAACGGGGTATCTTTCTACGGAGTGGGTAGCGGGACGACTGTCGAAAGCCTGCAATCGTATAGAGGTGCTGAC
>CAJKZL010000081.1 GCA_905204385.1 uncultured Odoribacter sp.
CGAATATCAGTATTACCCCTATGATCCCTTTTTTGCTGTACGGGAGTTATGTGATGGGAGGCTGGATGCTGAATTTACCTTTGACTTTGAAGTTTCAGGATATCACCTTCGACGTACTGAAAACCAGCTTGTGGCAATATCTTGCCGGAAGCATAGTATTGGCCTGTGTTATCAGCCTTGCCGGGGGAGGACTGGCATTTTTAATTTTGACTTTATTCAGGAAAAACAGAGAGAAGCATGAATCGTACACTGATTGTCCTTTATAATTTTCTGGAACGGCATCGCGGTTTGTTCTGGTTTTTTCTGGCAGGCAGCTTTATGTTGTTGGCTTGGGGAGCTGCGCAGGTGCGTTTCGAAGAGAATATCACCCGTTTTTTTCCGGATACCAAAGGCGCCCGTCATGCTTCTGCTGTTTTTGAAAACCTGAAAGTGAAGGATAAAATTGTCCTTATGTATACTTCCCGAGATACTAATCGGCGGGTTTCTCCGGAAAAGCTGATGGAAGCCGGAGAACAGTTCGAGCATCGGCTGATGGAACAGGCAGGTGAGGAACTGATTACCGGAATTTTTTCCAGAGCGGGACAGCAAACCATTTCCGGAGTTACGGATTTTATTTATGAGCATTTGCCTGTTTTTATCGGTCCCGAGGAATATGAACGGTTGGATTCCTTGTTGGCTCCCGGGGAGATCGACCGGAAAATGAGGGCGAACTATCGGCATTTGGTCTCTCCGGCGGGGGGTGTCTTGAAGGAGATCGTGATGAGAGATCCCCTGGGTTTGGGGACTGCCGTATTCATGGGATTGAGGGAGGCCCAGCCTGCTGTTTCTTACGAGATCTATGACGAAGGTATTTTTTCGCCGGGCATGACCACCAAGCTGAGTTTTCTCACTCCCCGCTATGGATCGGGGAGTACGGGAAAGAACGAACGGCTGATCAGCGCGATCGAAGCCGGCATAGCAGAGATGAGCCGTCTTGTTCCGGAGGTGGAAATCAGCTATTTCGGCGGTCCTTCCGTTGCTGTTTATAATGCCAGGCAGATCAAGCGGGATACCTTGGTGACGCTGAATATAGCTTTATTGATCATTATAGTCTTTATCACCCTGGTATTCCGCCGGAAAACAGCGGTCCCGCTCATTCTGATACCCGTTGTTTTCGGGGCTTTGTTCGGGTTATGTTTCGTCGGATTGATCAAAGGCTCCATATCGGGTATCGCCATCGGAGCCGGAGCGGCTGTTTTTGGGGTTGCTTTGAGTTA
Organism: uncultured Odoribacter sp.; assembly: GCA_905204385.1. The sequence continues at coordinate 1,257 of CAJKZL010000081.1, forward strand.
TTCGATTCATGTGCTGACGCATGCCGGACATGTCGGTTCACCTGCTCAACTGATAGAAGAATTGTCGTATCCCCTGACCGTGGGAAGCTTTACCACCGTAGGGGCTTTCTTTGGCCTGGTTTTTACGAATTCGGCATTATTGCGGGATTTCGGATTGTTTGCTTCCCTGGCGTTGATCGGTACCACCTTTTTTTGTCTGGTGTTTCTGCCGCATTTCCTGAAAGGGGTTCACGGGCAGCCTTCGGGATGGTTATTGAAAAAGATCGAGAAGATCAATGGGTATGCTTTCGACCGCAACAAGTGGTTGATTGCAGGAATACTGGTTTTGTTTACGATTTGTTTCTTTACTTCAGGCCGGGTGTCTTTCGATAGCGATATGATGCATCTGAATTACGAACCGGAGCATTTAAAGCAATCGGAGGCTAAGCTGTACGATCTTTTCCGCAATGACCGGCAGACCGTTTTATTTGTAAGCACCGGAAAAGATTGGGAAGAAGGATTGAAGGCGTATCGCCACACCAACGATAAGCTGAAGGCCTTGAAGGCGGAAGGCGAGATCGATGGAATGGCCGCTATGGACAATATACTGATTGCGCCTGAAGTCCAGGCTGAAAGAATCCGTGCATGGAATGCTTTCTGGACGCCGGAACGTAAAGAACTCGTGAAGGAAAGCATGACACAGAGTGCCCGGGAATACCATTTCCGGGAGAATGCTTTCGGAGAATTTCTGGCTGCCTTGGACAAAAAATACCGACCTTATGTGTACGATGAGAGCGGCGTTTAGGTGGGGCAGTTGCTGGAGCAATGGGTTTCTGTCGCCGATTCACTGGTCATGCTGGTGACTCAGGTACACTTGAAAGAGGAGAATAAAGAACGTATATACTCGCAATTCCAGGCGGAAGAGCAATTGGTCGTTTTCGACCGGGGATATTTTGCCAATCTGTGGGTTTCTACCATCAACGATGATTTTTATTTGGTGCTTTACCTCTCTTCTTTTTTGATATTCTTTGCTTTGTGGGTGTCTTATGGACGGATAGAGCTTACCCTGATGACTTTTACGCCTATGGCTGTCAGTTGGGTCATTATAGTCGGGCTGATGGGGATATTCGATATCCCTTTCAATATTATCAGCATTATCTTATCCACTTTTATTTTTGGTCTGGGAGACGATTTCAGTATTTTCATCATGGACGGTCTTCAACAGGAATACCGGATCGGGAAGAAAATGCTGGTTTCGCATAAGACTGCCATCTTCTTTTCTGCCTTTACTACCGTTGTCGGGGTGGGTGCGCTGGTATTTGCTGGGCATCCGGCTTTGAAATCCATTTCGGTGATCTCCATTATAGGGATGCTGGCGGTAGTGGTGGTCGCTTATACTATTCAACCGGTATTGTTCCGGATTTTCATATCCGGACCTGTAAAAAAGGGAGGTTTTCCCTATACTTTAAGCAGTCTGACCGGAACGGTGCTGGCTTTTCTGCTTTTTGTGGGCGGATGCGGAATTTTACAGGGAATCATTCCGGTTTTGTTATTGTTGCCTGTGTCCGGAAAACGGAAAAAATGGTACTATCACTGCCTGATATGCGGTTTTCTGCGTGGCTTTATGAGATTGATGTTCGGAGTGAAACAGATCAACAGGAATTTCACCGGGGAGCATTTTGACAAACCTGCTGTGGTGATTGCCAACCATCAATCGTTTGTCGATATTCTGGTGATGTTGTCTTTGAGTCCCCGATTTGTGATGGTCACCAACAATTGGGTGTGGAAGTCGCCTTTTTTTGGGAGGATTGTCCGCTTCGGCGATTGTTACAATACCGACGAGGGGTATGAAAAATTGGTGGAGGTACTGCAGAAAAAGGTCCGTGATGGTTATTCTGTCGTTGTTTTTCCCGAAGGAACCCGTTCGGCCGATTGCCGTTTGAGGCGTTTTCATAAAGGAGCCTTTTATTTGGCGGAACGATTGCGACTGGACATAGTGCCGGTACTCCTTTACGGGAATGGTCAGGTGGTTTCGAAAACACAGCCTTTTTATGTAAAAAAGGGCATCATCGCATCGGAAATATTGCCACGTATCGGCTACGAAGATGCAAATTGGGGCGGAAGTTATCAGGAACGGCAGAAAAAGATCGCCGCCTGTTTCAGGAAAGAATACGATCGTTTGTGCGAAGAGTTTAACCGTACGGATAATCCTTATTTCCGGGGCAAGCTTGTAAAAAACTATATTTACAAAGGACCGGTAGAAGAGTGGTATGTCAGGATAAAGTTGGGCATTGAAAAGTATTATGCTTTCTTCGAACAGCGGATTCCCCGGAAAGCTATCATTGTCGATCTGGGATGCGGCTTCGGGATGTTGGATTATATGCTGTCGATGCTTTCGGAAGAACGGCAGTTGCTGGGGATCGATTATGACGAAGAGAAAATAGCGGTGGCTAATCATTGTTTTGCCCGGTCCGGGCAGTTGCAGTTTGTTTGCGCCAATGTGCTGGACTATGAATGGCCTGTATCGGATGTGTTTATCCTGAGTGATATGTTGCATTATCTGCCTTATGAGCAGCAGGAAGGTCTGATGCTCCGGTGTGCCGACCGTTTGGCCGAAGGAGGGATGATGATCGTCCGGGACGGAGATGCCGGGCGCGAAAGGAAGCATTTGCTGACCCGGATGACCGAAATTTTTTCTACCCGGATCTTTCATTTCAATAAAGCCGATTGCCCGCTTTGTTTTATGTCGCGGGAGCAAATGGGAGCAATTGCCCGGAAGCGGAATCTGGAAGTGGAGATGGTGGATAACGATCATTATACATCGAATACGATTTATATCTTCCGGAAAAAATGAAATCGGGAGGTTCACGCTTGTCCGGTGAAAGTAAAATGTTGTGCGGATTCGAGATGACGATTAACAGATGAAATTATGGATACTTACGATGTTGTCATAATAGGAGGCGGTTTGGGCGGTTTGGAGTGCGGATCGGTATTGAGTAAAGAGGGATATAAGGTATGCGTATTGGAAAAAAATGCACGTACGGGAGGTTGTTTTCAATCTTTTTACCGTAACGGTCGCTTGCTGGATACAGGCATTCATTATGTAGGAAGTCTGGACGAAGGAAAAATATTGCACCAGTATTTTAAGTATTTCGGCATTTTGAATCGGTTACAATTGCAGCGGCTGGACGAAGAAGCATTCGACGTGGTGTGTTTTCCGGAGGAAGAATATGCCTATGCCATGGGGCATGACCGTTTTGTGGATGGCTTGTCTTCACAGTTTCCCGCTGAAAGAGAGAATCTGAAAAAATATGCCGCAAGGCTGAGGGAAGTAGGGGAACTCATCGGGGTGGAACAGTTGAGACAGGGAAAATTGTCGGCGGGAGGGTTGGAATATTTTTCCCAGTCGGCTTGGGAACAGATCGGTGCCTGTACCCACAATCCGAAGCTGCGGCAAGTACTGGCGGGCACGAATTTGCTGTATGCCGGAATACCCGACAAGTCCGCTTTTTATGTCCATGCTATGATCATTAACTCCAATCTGGAGTGAGCCTACCGCTTTGTGGGAGGAAGCATGCAGGTGACGGATGCGTTGACGGAATCGATCCGGCAAAACGGAGGAGAAGTATGGTGTGGCCGGAAAGTCACCGGATTGAAAGCCGAAGGCGAAAAGATTTACGATATCGAGGTCGATGGGGAAAGGTGTATAAGGGCCAAGCAGGTGATTTCGGCTATTCATCCCCGGCGTACGATGGAGTTGTTGCAGCAGAACCATTGTATTAAAAAGGCTTATATCTCCCGCATCAATAGTCTGGAAAATTCCTTCGGGGTATTTACCGCTTATCTGATGCTGAAGAAAAACGCTTTGCCTTATCTGAACCGTAATTACCATTTTTATAGCAGTGAAGAGGTGTGGTATCGTTCCGAAGAATCCGCTGCCAGAACTTGTTTGCTGACCGAAAGTTCCTCTCCGGAAGACGGCAGGTATGCCGATGTGATCTCCCTGATGACGCCGGTATATATCCGGGAGTTTCAGCGATGGACCGATACGGAGCCGGGTAAGCGCGGTGCGGAGTATGAGGATTATAAAGCCCGGAAAACGGAAGAATTGATCGAACTGGCATCCCGCTGGATGCCCGGCATAAAGGGGAATATCGAGTCGGTATTTTCAACGACTCCCCTGAGTTTCCGCGATTTTACCGGTACGCAGGATGGATCGGCTTATGGGATTGTGAAAAATTGCCGTAGTCCGCTGACTACTCTGATAGCCCCTCATACCCGTATTCAGAATCTATGGCTCACCGGGCAAAATCTGAATGTTCACGGTGCTTTAGGGGTGACGTTGACTGCTATGCTGACCTGTGCCGAATTGTTGGGAACTTCTTACTTGGCCAGGAAGATCGGCAGTGTATAGATGTCGGAAAAAGCGATTGCGGTGAGGAGAGTAGTCATTTTGTTGAAATAACGGACAGGTGTGCTGTCCTTTAAATATTCGGAGATTTATGAATCCTATATTGAAGAAAATAGGGAAAATATCAGCTTATCTGACAGGAGGAGTCCTTTTGTTGCTTTTGCTGATTGCGGCAACGGCTGCAGGATTATATTACACGGCCGATATGGGGGAGCCCCGTATAGCTACCGACTCGTTGAGTACGCTGGCGGTCACGGATCATCCGAGATTTCGGGAATGCGACAGTTGTTTTTTCAGGAAAAGCGAAAGCGGGTTGTATGAAGTATGGTTGGAGGGGAAGCCTTACCGAAGAGGAGTAGTCTTGGGAAAGCTGATGCCTGATTTGTTGTATTTCCAGGAAAAGGTTTTTGTGGACCGTATCCGGGAAATCGTCCCTTCGGAAAGCTATCTGAAATTTTTGCGTTTTTTCGTCGTTTTATTCAACCGTAATTTAGGAGAATATGTGCCGCAGGAGTACCGGGAGGAGATCTATGGCGTCGCTCGATCGGGTACTCACGAGTATGATTTTATCGGAACTCCCTACGAACGTTCGCTGAATTACCATGGGGCGCATGATATCGGTCATGCTATGCAGGATTATATGCTGGTAGGCTGTAGTTCGTTCGGTGTTTGGGGCCGTGAAGCCGAGGATTCTTCTTTACTGATCGGGCGGAACTTCGATTTTTATGTCGGAGATGCTTTTGCTGAGCATAAACTGGTCAGTTTCTATCGGCCGGAGGAGGGTTATCGGTTTGCCTCGGTGGGATGGGCAGGCATGATAGGCGTGCTTTCGGGCATGAATGAAACGGGATTGACGGTAACTATAAATGCAGCGAAATCTACGGTTCCCTTGTCAGCGGCTACGCCCATATCTATTCTTGCCCGTGAAATTTTGCAGTATGCCTCGACTATCGACGAAGCTTATGCCATTGCTTTGAAGAGCAAAACCTTTGTTGCCGAGTCGATACTGGTCGGATCGGCAAAGGACGGTGAGGCTGCAATCATTGAAAAAGCCCCGGATAAGATGGCATTGTTCCGGTCGGGGGAAGAACGGTTTGTTTGTACGAACCATTATCAGTCGGAGGTTTTTCGTACAGACCCGAGGAATGCGGAAAACATTGCTGTTTCCGATAGCCCTTACCGTTTTCGTAGATTGCAGGAGTTGATTTCGCAAAATGTTCCGCTGGATGCTGAAAAAGCAGCCGGTATTTTAAGGAATTACCGGGGATTGAATGGGGAAAATATCGGTTTGGCCAACGAGAAGGCCTTGAATCAGTTTATTGCCCATCATTCGGTGATCTTTCAGCCTGAACGGCGCCTGATGTGGGTGTCTACGGCTCCCTGGCAGTTGGGAAAATATGTAGCTTATGATCTGAATCGAATCTTTCAGGGTGTGGATTTCTCACGCGAAATAAACGATCCCTCACTGTGTATCGCTGCCGACTCTGTGTTGCAGCAATCCGACTATCGAAACCTATTGCAGTATAGGAAAATGGCGCAGCAGGTACGCGAAAGCATACGACGAAACACACCTTTTGACGAGCAGTTTTTGCAGGAGTTTATCCTGACTAATCCGGCTCATTATCAGGTGTACGAATTAGCCGGGGACTATTGCAGTCAACAGGGCAAAATACGGCAGGCCGTTGCTTTTTGGCGGCAGGCTTTGCAGCGGGAGATTCCCAGACTTGACGAACGGCAAGCTATTGAACTGAAATTAAAAAATTCTATCTCCTATGAAAAAACAAAGTGATATACAATTTAAATCCAGCCAGGAAATCAAGCTTTTCCAGGAGAAAAGGCTGGCGGAGGAATTGTTGTACCTGCAGACCCATTCCGCTTTTTATCGGCGGATGTTTAAAGCGCATCACATCGATATAGCGGCAATCAGGACGCTGGAAGATTTGAACCGTATTCCGGTAACTACCAAAACCGATCTGCAATGTTGCAATGAGGATTTTATTTGCGTGGATAAATCCGAGATCATCGATTATGTGACCACATCCGGAACGCTGGGCGACCCGGTGACTTTTGTTCTGACTTCGGGCGATTTGGACCGCCTGGCTTACAACGAATACCTGTCGTTTACGACGGCCGGATGTTCTTCGGCCGATGTGATGCAATTGATGACCACCCTGGACCGTCGTTTTATGGCAGGCCTGGCTTATTATATGGGAGCCAGGGAATTGGGTGCCGGCGTAGTGCGGGTGGGTAATGGAATCCCGGAATTGCAGTGGGATACCATCAACCGGATTCATCCGACTTTTTGTATGGTTGTCCCTTCTTTTCTGATGAAGCTGATAGAGTACGGCGATAAATGCGGAATCGACTACAATGCCAGTTCTATCCGCAAAGCCATCTGCATCGGAGAAGCCTTGCGGAATCCGGATTTTACGTTGAATACGCTGGGACAAAGAATACATGAAAAATGGAATACTCCCATACTTCTTTCCACTTACGCCTCTACGGAAATGCAGTCTTCCTTTACCGAGTGCGGGTGTTGCCGGGGAGGACATCATCAGCCGGAATTGATTATCGTAGAGTTTCTGGACGATGAGAACCGGCCCGTAGCCGAGGGCGAAGCCGGGGAGGTGACCATTACTACCTTAGGAGTCAGGGGTATGCCCCTTTTGCGGTTTAAAACGGGCGACATCTGTTTCCATTATACCGAACCCTGCGCCTGTGGAAGAAATACGATGAGATTGAGTTCCATTCTGGGGCGTAAGGGACAAATGATTAAATTCAAAGGCACCACGCTCTATCCCCCCGCCCTGTACGATATTCTCGACAATATTCCCGGCGTAATCAATTATGTAGTGGAAGTATATACGAATGACCTGGGAACGGATGAAATCCTGATCCGGGTGGGAAGTACGGATCAGGGTGAAGAATTTTCAAAGCGAATCAAGGATTTGTTTCGTTCCAGGGTACGGGTGGCGCCTTCCATAGTGTTTGAACCTGCAGAGTATATCTCTAAAATACAGATGCCCGGTATGAGTCGTAAAACGGTGAAATTTATCGATTTGCGGGGATAAAGCGAAAAAGCTCGAATTTTTGTTTAACTTAGGGAAATATTAAGCATAAGGTTCTGACCCCCATGACCGAAAGAATCGGAAAGGATAGAGGACCGTAAAAATAAAAGATAATCCTATGAAAATTACTGGTTTAATTGTTTGTGTCTTATTGTTGGGAAGTTTTGTAGCAAAAGCCCAGCAGAGTCTTAAAGAGGTCCGTAAGGTGAATTACTACGGGATAGATTTTTCGAAAGTGAAAATATACCGGGCTCAGGAGAGTGAAGCCCAATTTCAGCGGGCATTTAAGGCGATCAACGATTTGACCTTGCTGGAGGATAAAAAATATGACTTTGCAAAATTCTTTAGAAAATCGGTGGAGTGGAAGTCTTTCGAGGTAGCGGATCAACGCAATTTCAGTAATGAAGCTTTCCTGCTGCCGCCGAAATTGTCCGGAAAACAATTGAATGAAATTCATTTGTCGGATGCCGAGCTTGGAGAGGTGGTAGGTAACTATGGAAATGGGGACGATGGAGTCGGCGTAGTGATCATCGGCGTATTGTTGAATAAAGAAGTTCCCGAAGGGATTTATGAAGTGGTTTTCTTCGATGTACAATCCAAAGAAATTGTTTTTCATAAAGAAGTAAGAGGAAAAGCCCGTGGATTCGGCTTGCGCAATTATTGGGCTTATTCGGTATACGACGCTCTGAAGAGGTGGAAGTAATAATTTTCAGGCTTTCCATAACAGCAAATCAAATTTTGTTGTACTTTTGTGTTTCAAATTCAACAATACGGAATGGTGTTGTTGAATTTGAAACAAATAACCCCAATTAACCGCTGTTTTTCGGTTAAGAAACGTTTTGTCAAAAGTTACAATTTATTCGATTATGTCTGTCTATTTTAGTTTCAAAGAGATTGTCAGTGCTTTTATGGTATTGTTTGCCGTCATCGATATCCTGGGGGCGATACCGATTATTATTAACCTGAGGG
>CAJKZL010000082.1 GCA_905204385.1 uncultured Odoribacter sp.
TCTCCCCGCCGCACAGGATGCTAAGAACAAGCCTTGCATCCCGCTTCGCCCGGAGACAAAACAAATTCAAGGCTAATGTCCCGCTTCTGAAACTCCACCGGAGCTTCATCGATCACCCTCGCACGAATGCCGAACGGATAATGATTTTTCAACCGGATGCTCACCGGATTATCCTCCCCATTGGCAAATTTCTCTCCGGTCATACGCCGGGCTTCCACCGCCCCACCGAAACGGTAAAGCAATAGGACATCGGTAACTACAACCACCCCTCCCATAGCCAGCATCCAAACGACCCAACCCCAAAGAACAGGAAAAAAATAAGCCATCAGTGAAGCAAAAATCCCGCCCCACAGTAACATAAAAAAACGCTGATGCAAATACAGTCCGCGCATCACCTCGGTATTTCCACTTTAGCAATCAACTGGCCGATCAACTGATCGGTAGTCACCCCCTCCAATTCTTTTTCGGCCGAAAGCTGGATTCTATGGCGTAAAACAGGTACCGCCAGTCGCAAAATGTCATCGGGAACTACAAAATCGCGTCCCTGAAGAGCCGCAAAAGCCTTCGCCCCATTCATCAGGGCGATCGAAGCCCGCGGAGAAGCTCCCAGATACAGCCACCCCGTATTCCGGGTAGTCCGGATAACATCTACAATAAAGGCTTTGATTTTTGCCTCCACCCGTACTCCTTTTACAACATCTCTCAGCTCTTGCAAATCGTTCACCGATAAAACGGCATCCCATTCCTTCCAAGCTTCCATACTCCCCTGTTCGTGCAACTCCAAGACCTGTATTTCTTCTTCCCTCTGGGGATAATCCACTTGAATGCGGAACATAAAGCGATCCAACTGCGCTTCCGGCAAGCGGTAAGTACCTTCATGCTCCACCGGATTCTGAGTCGCCACCACCATAAAAGGAAAGGTCATCGGGTATTCGACCCCGTCATTGGTCACCTGGCGTTCCTCCATCACTTCAAACAAAGCCGATTGCGTCTTTGCCGGCGACCGGTTGATTTCGTCCACCAGTAAAATATTGGTAAATACCGGTCCCTTACGAAATTCGAACTTTCCTGTAGACGGTAAAAAAACCGAAGTGCCCAACACATCACTCGGCATAAGGTCGGGAGTGAACTGCAAGCGGCAAAACCCGGCTCCGATCAGTCGTGACAACGCCTTAGCCATCAAGGTCTTTGCGACTCCCGGGACTCCTTCGATGAGGACATGCCCGTCGGCCAGCAAGGCCGTGAGCAATAAATCCACCACCTCCTGCTGTCCTATAATCACCCGGGCCATTCGCTCGCGCAGCAACCGGATTTTTTCATCCATCACCGTAAAATCTATTCTCGATCCAAACTCTGTTTCCATCATATCGACAATCTTTATATCCTGTTATCCTATTTATTCATTCATTTTTTCAGCATATCACGCACAAAACGGTCCGTTCTCTCCATCAATCGCCTCAAATCGTCGGCCGTTACCTGCGGATTTTTCCGGATAGCCACCATCATCTCCACTAGCAAACGGGTTTCTCCGACATCCATCCCCGACCGTCCGGCCAATAAGCCGATAAAGTTTTCATCCAGGCAATCGGTCGGCAAATAATACTTTTCCCGGACCTCTGCCAAAAAGAAATCGACTTGTTTCCGGGCAATAACGGTATGATCTTTTTGTTTATAATACAACGAAGCGACCATAGAGATAAATCCGAGCATTTTATTCTCGGGAGGAGGGATCACCGGAATGGGCCGCTGTTCCCGTTTCGCCTTAAAAAACATATACAGCAGGCCGCAGCCCAGCAAAAGGTAAAAAGCAAGCCGCAACGCCGGATAGCGCATAATCACTTGCAAGCGGCTGTTTCCTCCCCGCCTTCCCAGGCTTTGATAGGCATCCCATATGAGCTCCTTTTTACCTGTCCCAAGCCAGCTCAAAGCCTTGTAGTAATAATCCCCGTTCAGCGTGTCCAGCACCCACCGATTGGTAAAAGCCCGCGGATGAAGATTCAGGAAAATCTGTCCTTTCCCTAGGCGAACATTCAGGAAATCCGGCCGGTGTCCCGGTTCCTGCCTGCCCAGAACTTGCCCGGCGAAAGTATCCTGTAAAACAAAATAACAACTCACCGGAGCAGCAAACGAATATGGCTTGTTCTCATATCCTGAAAATGTCAGATGAGTCACCGAATCCTTCATATCCCCTTCGACCGTTATACCCAATCGCTTACAGAAATGGTCGGAGAGGGTTGTGGCAGCGATAAAAAGATCGTTCCCCTGCTCCACCCATTCCAGCAGCCGGCTTGTTCCCCATTTATCGGGCGAAAAAGCCCGGCCGATAAAAACATAAGCCCCGGCATCGCCGGCTTCCGGTCGGTTCAGCACTTCGGCAACCGAAAGGCGCGAAAGATAGACCTCCGTACCCGGAAACAAAGATTCCAGGCTCCGATATACGATATCCGTGCCATAAGGCATCTTATCCCGGGGAGAATAAGTCTCCGTCCAATCGATAGGCTCGGGCTGTTTCGCCTCATACCAAGCGACGAGAAAAGTCAAAACAGCCAGACCTATTATCAGGATATAATTTTTTATCTTCATCTCTTCTGCCCGATCTGTTGTTGAAACGATTGAAAATCCTCACATAACTCCCGGTACAAGGCTTCATCCACTGCAAATTCTCCATAACATACACAATCGAAGGCAGAAGTGAGCCGCCGGAATGCCGTTCTCAATTTCTCCTCCTTCAATTCGCAGCAATAGGATAAATTCGTCTTATGCACATTCCAGGAAATCAATTTTTCGCGGTCCAATAACCAAAGAATATACCGATAATGTATCCGCACCGCCAAGGCGAAATCCTTCCTTGCCTCCGCTTGCCCGATCAAAGCGGCATAGGATTCGGCATTCAACACTGTTCCCGCCAGAGCGTCTATCCCGGCAAGCACTTCCTTATCCCGAACCGGGACATACCGCCCTTGACTCAGCAGCAGGCGATAAAGCAAAAAAACGATCATCCCGCAGGCAATCACTATCGATAGCCAATAAATGACCCTTCCCCATTCCACGGCATAGTCTTTCAAAAAATGCCGGCCGAGCCAAAACTTAAACTTTTGCCACCAACCCACAGCCTGCTGCCTCTCCCGGTAATCAAAAGCCCGGTCGTTGCGGAATTTTTGCAGGAAATCGTCTCCGGGAACCCGCAAGCGATACTCCGGCAGGCTATCCCCAACCGTTGGCCCGGACTCCGCCCGGCCCGCTAACGGGATAAACAACCCTAAAAACAATATCAGCATCACCCTGCTCCACCCCATACGCCTATGACTTTATCTCTTCTCCAATCCGGTCGATCTTACCCAGCAAAGTTTCATGCTCCTTCTTTTCCCAAAAACTGAAAAACCGAACAGATATTCCGGTCACGGTGATGATCTGCAATACAAATTCCCCCACTCTGCCCAACGTCAGGGCAAAAGAACTCAAAAGCCGGTTAGGAACTTCCTGGGTAGCCGCAGCCTTGGCGATCAGGATGAACTGCGGTATGGAAAAAATAAGACTTAAGGCAAGGACAATGAAATGCAGGAGGATCACATACCCGAATAGCTCCCACCATCTTCCCCAAGTTAAACTCATCGAGCCGGAAATTCCCTGAAAAGCCGTCTTCCGCTGGAAAAAGATAAAACAACCGGTAAATGACAAAGCCACCAATAAATAAATACCGGGAAGCACGAAAAACATCGATCCCAAAACCACCAGCAGAAAACAAACGATTCCTCCCAGCAACATATTCCCGGAGTTTCGGAGCATCACCCTGCCGACTTCGCTCGCCTTCGGAGAAGTCTCATCTCCTTGCCGGTATTTATCCAGATATACGCGAATATAACCGAAACCGAACAATGCCATCCAGAAATAAAGTAAACAATTGAAGAAAAAAGTGACAAGAGACCTTCCGACATCGGTTGTAGCATACCGGCTGTTTATGGAGAAAGAGAATATCTCTTCCGCATTGCGGACGACCGTCACTTCAAGCAACGCTTCGGCAAGAAGCAATGGCAAAACCAATATACACAATGCTTTCAGTAAAGGCTTGATTTCCTGTTTGAGGAAAGAAAACGTCAGGGTGATAGAATCACCGAAATTCCACTCTTGATTCAAATTAATCTTTTCCATTCGTTACTTGTTTTGACCGTATTTGCAAATCTATGCGACAACCGATAGGGATAAAGGATAAAATATCCGATCACCCCTGCCAGCGAACACCCTATGACTATTCCTCCCAACACCGGATGAGCGTCGGCATGCCGGGTGACAAAGCTTTCGATCAGGCCGGCAAGGATAAAAAAGGGAATCAATCCCATTATGATTTTCACTCCCTTCAAGGCACCCTGCCGGAAAGAATAAAGCCGGGGATAAGTACCCGGAAAAAGGAAACTGTTCCCCATGATCACGCCGGCAGCCCCGGCTATAAGGATCGAAGTGATCTCAAAAGTACCGTGAGCCCAGACGGACAAAGAAGAATGAAGCAGCAGATTGTATTTGTAAAAAAAACACTGGAAAGCTCCCAGCATAACCCCATTGACAAAAAGAATATACAAACTCCCTGCTGAAAATAAGATTCCCAAAGCAAAAGCGGAAAACGACACTTTGATATTATTGATCGTGATCTCGAAAAACATAGTCCATTCGTCCGAACTGTCGTAAACCCGCATAGGCTTGGCGGCTGTAATATTGTCCACCGTCTTGTTCACATACTCATCGCCTTGTATCAACCGGACAAATTATTCCTCCCGGGCAGCGGATAAAATTCCGTTGAGAACGCATAGCACGAAAAAAACAAAGACAAACCCCAAAGTGCGGCGTTCCCGGGCCAGCAACAACGGGAACTCACGCTTCCAGAAACTCAGCCAGGAGAATCGATGAACCGGGGCCGAAGCAATATTGCTCTGATAGACGGCAACCAAACGGTTCAGATAACATTCCGTTTCGCTGCCAGGATAAAAAGTACGGGCATAGGCCAAATCATCCGATAGTTCCACAAAACGGGCAGCCAGTTCTTCGGCATCCGTTTGCTGCAACCTCTCCATCTCTTTCCATCTGTCCCTATTCAGGGCTATAAATCGGGCTTCTTTCATATATTCAGTTCGATGCCTAAAAATACAATTTTAATTATAATTACAGAATATTTCGGAATAAACATTCTTTCCGGCAAAAATTTATAAGTTTGCACCAATAAACACAACAGAATGGAAATTTCAATACTCACCGCCCAAAACGTCAACATCAGCTACAAGCCCGCAGGACTCGTCCCCCGCATCGGGGCTACGCTGATCGATTACGTATTTCTGGGCGTACTTAGCGCCATTCTCTTCATTTTCTACCATAAACCGCCTTTTCTCAGGCACAACTACATCCCCCTGCTGATCCTGTTGACGTTGATCGGATTATATCCTCTCTTCTGTGAATTTTTCTTTCAAGGCCGGACCCTCGGCAAATACCTGCTTCATACGCGGGTTGTGCGTTTAGACGGCCGGCCTCTGACCTTCTGGGACTGCCTGCTGCGTTGGGTACTCCGGATCGTCGACATCGGCATAGGCCTGGGCACCGTGGCCATCGTCAGCATCATCGTGACCTCTAAAATGCAGCGGCTGGGCGATCTGGCCGCCAACACCACGGTGATCTCCGAGCAGAAAGAAGCCTCGCTCGACCCACTGTACGCACAGCCTCAAGAAGAAGAAAAAGAACATACCGTCACTTTCCCCCAAATCACCCTGCTCTCCGACCGCGATTTTTCGATCATCCGGGAAATCTACCTGACGGCGGAACAAAACCAGGAATATCGCCTCCTGGAGCCTCTGGCCCAAAAAGTCAAGGACCTCACCGGTATCGAAACCCGCATGAGTAACCGGCTTTTTATCCAAACCATCATCGCCGACTACATCCATTTAACCCGCTGACTTCACCAGCTCCACCGGTTTCCGTCCTCAGGTAATTGACACTAAATGAATTCCATAATAGAATCTTTGGCGCTTTAATCGGTTTTTTCTATATTTGCACTCTCAAATAAAAATACAAATCAAAAAAATTTACAGAATAAATGGCAACAACAGCAGATTTCCGTAACGGATTATGTATCGTATTCAAGGACGATTTATATACAATCGTACAGTTTCAGCACGTTAAACCCGGAAAAGGTCCCGCCTTCGTAAGAACCAAGCTGAGAAACGTGAAAACCGGAAGAATGTTAGAAAACACCTTCACCTCAGGTGTCAAAATCGATACCGCCCGCATCGAAAGACGTCCTTATCAATTTTTGTACAAAGAGGGAGAAGACTATGTCATGATGCATACCGAGACTTTCGAACAGGTAAATATCCCTGAGGAGTTGATCAATGCTCCCCAATTCCTAAAAGAAGGAGATGCCGTGGAAATGGTGGTACATGCAGATACCGAAACCCCATTATATGTAGAATTGATGCCGAGCGTCGTATTGGAAGTGACTTACACCGAACCGGGACTCAAAGGCGACACCGCTTCTTCAACCGCCCTGAAACCCGCCGAAGTAGAAACCGGTGCAAAAGTAATGGTTCCGCTGTTTGTGGAAACCGGCGAAAAAATACGCGTCTCTACCGCCGACGGCTCCTACGTCGAAAGAGTACGTTAATCGTGTACAACTATAAAAAAATAGGAACAGATCAAGTCTCTTCCTATTTTTTTATAAACTCATTTGTCCTTCTTAAATCTCGATATTCCCCTTCGCTTCCTTTTTCAGCAGGGTAATGACAATCTTGGCCGTATTTTGTTCGGCTTCTTTTTTAGAGCTGCCTTCAGCGCATCCTTTTTCTTCACCGTTGACAACTACCCGGCAAGAAAATTTACGCTTTCCCCGGTTTGTTTCCCCGGTTTGAAACTGAACATCGATTTTATTTTTCTGTCCCCATTCGATCAGCCGGCTTTTGTAATTCGTATCCACCGTAACCAGATCTTTGATATTGAAAAAATTGGGAAAAATAAACTTTTCGATAAAGCGCTTGGTGTTGACAAATCCCTGATCCAGGAACATCGCTCCGATAAAAGCTTCGAAGACATCCCCATAGACATGTTTATTGCGCGAAATATCCGATTTCGCCACCACCGCCTTATTCAAGCCGATATGGATAGCCAGTTCGTTCAGGGATTCCCGGCTAACCACCTTGGAACGGACACGAGTCAAAAAACCCTCGTCCTTATTAGGAAAGAATTTATAAAGCAATTCAGCGACTATAGCACCTAACACCGCATCTCCTAAAAATTCCAGACGCTCGTAATTCAAGACGACCCCTTTGGTAGTAATTTTAGAGGCCGATTTATGCAATAAAGCCAGTCGGTAGAGGCTTTTATTGTTAGGGACAAAGCCGATCTGAGAAATAGACAATCCATAAAACTTCCCGTTACGATTCAGGTAAAGTCTTATGGATTGAATGATTTGCCTAATCACAGCCCTAAAGAATTTAGTATGTGATTATTTTTTGATTACAACACAGGCATTGTGCCCACCGAAGCCAAAAGTATTACTGATGGCGACATCCACCTTCCGTTGCTGGGGTTCGTTGAACGTAAAATTCAATTTCGGATCGAGTTCCGGATCCAGGTTGTGGAAGTTAATGGTCGGAGGAACAACATCGTTCTTTACAGCCAGCGTACAAGCGATCGCTTCCACAGCTCCTGCAGCCCCCAACAAGTGGCCTGTCATGGATTTCGTAGAACTGATATTCAACTTGTATGCATGTTCGCCGAATGCCCTCAGGATTGCTGTAGGTTCGGAAATATCTCCTAAACCGGTAGAAGTCCCATGAACATTGATATAATCGATGTCTTCGGGCTTCATCCCTGCATCCTCCAGCGCCAGCAACATCACGTCGTAGGCTCCGTCGGGATTGGGAGCAGTCATATGATAAGCATCACAATTGCCTGCGCCACCGGCTAACTCAGCATAAATACGGGCACCTCTTTGGACAGCATGCTCATATTCTTCCAGAATCAGACACGCACCACCCTCGCCGAGTACAAAACCATCACGGTCAGCGTCAAAAGGCCGGGAAGCAGATTTAGGATCATCATTGCGGGTGGATATGGCTTTCATGGAGTTAAAACCACCGACACCTGGAACGGTAACGGCAGCTTCAGAGCCTCCGGCCACCATAACATCAGCTTTTCCTAAGCGGATTAAGTTCAATGCATCAACTATAGCATGAGCCGATGAAGCACAGGCAGAAACAGTCGTATAGTTCGGTCCTTTCAGACCGTTCTCTATCGCGATCATCGCTCCACCCATATTGGCTATCATCTTGGGTATAAAAAAAGGATTGAACCGAGGTGTACCATCCCCTTTTGAAAAAGTATCGCACTCTTCAAAAAAAGTCTGCAAGCCACCGATTCCAGCACCCCAAATTACACCTATCCGACGTTTATTCTCCTGCTCCAGGTCCATACCTGAATCTTTCAGCGCCTCACGGGCCGCAATGATACCGAACTGGGTATAAAGATCCATCTTACGAACCTCCTTGCGGTCGAAATATTCGGTCGGTTCGTAATTTTTTACTTCACAGGCAAACTGCGTACGGAATTTTGATGCATCGAAACGAGTAATAGGACCGGCGCCACTGACGCCTTTTAATAAATTGTCCCAAAACTCAGGCACATTATGACCTAAAGGATTTATGGTTCCAAGACCTGTAATTACTACTCGTTTCAGATTCATAAAAATAATATTAAATTACTTTACGTTAGCTTCTACGTATGAGATAGCGTCACCTACAGTAACAATTTTTTCAGCCTGATCGTCCGGAATGGTGATATTAAATTCTTTTTCCAGCTCCATAATCAGCTCAACAGTATCCAAAGAGTCTGCACCCAGATCATTTGTAAAGGTAGCTTCCGGTTTAACCTCTGATGCATCGACACCCAATTTTTCTTCAATAATCCGTTGTACTCTTTCAGTAATGTCAGACATAGCTTAAAATTTTAATTAGACATTCTTATTAATTTCACTCTACACACAATGATGTGCATAATTATCTAAATTCAGAGGGCAAATTTAGACTTTATTTTTTTCACTAAAAAATTTTTTGCCAAGAATAAACTTTTATTACCTTTATCGTCTTGATTTTTAAATGCTTACACCATGAAAAAAATAGCAATATTTGCCTCAGGATCAGGTTCTAACGCTGAAAATATCATTCAATATTTTGCTCAAAAACCGCAATTCTGCGTAAAATCTGTCTTTTGTAATGTCCCGGATGCTTACGTTCTGGAACGGGCTAAAAAATACCGTATTCCATCTTTTGTTTTCAACCGGGAAGAGTTCCGGAATCCGGATAAAGTATTCCGCCAGCTCCAGGAACAGGAGATCGATTTTATCGCCTGTTCTTTCGTATCCAAAGCACAGGACATCATAGATATACGCAATCTTTTAAAAGCGCACGGCAATCCCGATATAGATCTGATCGCAAAAATCGAGAGCCGCGCGGGCGTGAACAACATCGACGAAATTTTGGAAGTCAGCAACGGCATCATGATCGGCCGCGGCGACATGGGCGTGG
>CAJKZL010000083.1 GCA_905204385.1 uncultured Odoribacter sp.
TGTTCCTTCCAGGTATTTTTCAAAATAGCCTTTATAATGGGCCATCACAATGCTGAAACTGGTAAGGGGGATGTCTTGGGGAATACAGGGAGCCACACGCGCGAAGGCCTGGCTGTCGGTGATGATTAAATCCGGCTTGCGCCCCGGGTATGCAAAAAAAGCAGGTATTTCCTCCGGTTGTAAAACAATACTGATGCAACGGTGGTCCAATAAGGCGCGTAAGATTTGCACCTGCGGTAAAATCAACCGTCCTGTCGGAGCTTCCGAGTCGATGGGAGTCACCAAAAGGACCATTTGGCCCGGAGAGACAAGGCCTTCCAGCAAAGACCGCTCTACGGGCTTGCCTATCCATTCGCTCAAGGCTTGGATCAATCGCTCTCTTTCCGGGAACCGGGTAGAATAATCCAGAATTTCCGTTCGGTATTTCTCCGACAATTCTTTTTGCAGCCGGACGTCGGGTTTAGTTTCGTCCGATTTATTGAAGACAAGGAGAAAGGGCTGTTCCTGTTGCCGGAATATTTCGATCAGTTTTTCTTCGTACGTTCCGAATCGGTTATCGGCAATCACGAGGATGGCGGCATCTGCCTGTCGGACGGCTTCCAGCGTTTTCTGGATCCGCAATTGTCCCAAGGCCCCTTCATCGTCTATGCCGGCAGTGTCGATAAAGATTACCGGAGCAATGCCTGGAATTTCAAAACTTTTTTTTACCGGATCGGTCGTTGTCCCGGCCACATCCGTGACTATCGCTTTGTTTTGTCCCAGGATGCTGTTGATCAGAGAACTTTTTCCCGTATTCCGCCTGCCGGTTATGACAATATGTATTTTCTCCATTCGATCGGTCTTTCCACTTTCAATGTAACCCTCTTCTCTTTAAACCTTCAACGTTAAACTTTCAACTATTTATACATTCTCACTTCTTCTTCGGTAATCGTCGGACTGCCTAAAATAATCAGGCGTTCGACGACATTCCGGAGTTCCCTGATATTGCCGGACCATTCGTAACTTTTCAGTGTTTCTAAAGCTTCCGGTGTGATGTTTTTAGCAGCTATTCCCATTTCCTGACAGATATTTTCCAGAAAATAGCAGGCTAGTTCCGGGATATCTTCCGGGCGTTCTTTTAAAGCAGGAACTTCGATGATGATGACGCTTAAACGATGGTAAAGGTCTTCGCGGAAAGTTCCTTTTTTAATTTCTTCTTTTAAATTTTTGTTTGTAGCAGCGATGACTCTGACGTCGATATCGATATCCGAGTCGCTGCCGATGCGGCTGATTTTGTTTTCCTGCAAAGCTCTCAACACTTTAGCCTGTGCTTCAAGACTCATATCGCCGATCTCGTCCAGAAATAAAGTTCCGCCGGTTGCCAGTTCGAATTTTCCTTTTTTTTGCTTTATGGCAGAGGTGAACGATCCTTTTTCATGACCGAAAAGTTCGCTTTCGATCAATTCGGAGGGGATGGCTGCACAATTCACCTCCACAAAAGCCTTATCGCGACGGTTGCTTTGTTCGTGCAATTGATGGGCGACGAGTTCCTTACCGCAACCGTTTGGGCCTGTTATCAATACCCGGGCATCGGATACGGCCACTTTTTCTATCATGGTGCGGATATGTTCCAGAGGTTGCGACTTCCCGATCATTTCATATTTTTTGCTGACTTTGGTTTTTAGCGTCTGGGTTTCCCGAATCAGCTGGTTTTTATCGGTCGCATTTTTAATGGTAATGAGGATACGGTTCAAATCCAGGGGTTTCTCGATAAAATCATAGGCTCCCTTTTTAATGGCTTCGATTGCGGTGTCTATAGTGCCATGCCCCGAAATCATGATAACGGGTATCGAGGAGGTAAATTCCTTGATTCTTTGCAAAACTTCGATGCCTTCCATTTTGGGCATTTTGATGTCGCAAAAGATTACTTCCGGTTTTTCTGTTTTCACCGCTACTAGACCTTCCATTCCGTTTTCAGCCAGTGCTACTTCATGTCCTTCGAAAGTCAGGATATCTTTCATGGAGTTGCGTATGCTTCTTTCGTCATCGATTACAAGAATTTTTGCCATATCAGTTTCTTTTTTCATGGAAAGCAAAAGTAATAATTATAGTTTAGAGTTTAAAGTTTATCGTTTAGAGATTATAGAAGACGACTGCATGAAATTGCAGAAACGGGAAGAGTTTTTTTGTTTTTGACTTTCAGATTAAATTTGTTTTCATAGCTTTGTAGGGAGTAACTTTATGGCAAAAATGAGGTATTTCATTCTATTTATTCTTTTTGTTTTACTGGCTTGTCCCGAGGGGTATTCTCAGCGGAAGAAAGTCGGTGTTGTATTGAGCGGCGGCGGTGCTAAAGGCGTGGCTCATATAGGAGTTTTGAAAGTGCTGGAAGAGGCGGGTATTCCCATCGATTATATAGCGGGCACCAGTATGGGCGCTATTGTCGGGGGATTGTATGCTGTGGGATATAATGCCAAAGCCCTCGATAGCATGGTGAGGATTCAAAATTGGCCTTTTCTGCTGAGTGACAGGGTATATCGTTATAATCTTCCTTTCTCCGAAAAAGAAGTCAATGAGAAATATTTGCTTTCGTTATCCTTTTCCCAAAAAAAGGGATTGACGGTTCCTGCCGGTTTTGTCAGCGGTCAGAATATCTACAATTTATTTTCCGATCTGACTATCGGTTATCATGATTCCATCTCGTTTCGTGATTTGCCTATTCCTTTTGCTTGTGTGTCGGCCGATATGGTAACGGGCAAAGAGGTGGTGATGAGCAGTGGAAATCTTCCTCTCGCTATGCGGGCCAGTATGGCCATCCCGGGAGCTTTTGCTCCGGTCTTGCTGGATAGCATGGTATTGGTGGACGGAGGCATTTCGAATAATTTTCCTGTCAATGTGGCAAAAGATATGGGAGCGGAGATAACGATAGGGGTGGACCTGAGTACCGGATTGAAGGATGCCGAACAATTGACCAATATAATGGCTATCGTCGACCAGCTTACCTCCTTTATGGGGATGAAAAATTATGAACAAAACCGGCATGCTGTGGACTTGTATATGAATCCTCACCTGAAAGGTTATACGGCGGCAAGTTTCAATAGCGAGGCTATCGATACCATGATTCTCCGCGGAGAGAGGATAGCAAGGGCCAATTGGGATAAAATCATGGAACTGAAAAAGAAGATCGGTTTGGAAGAAGATGAAGATGCTTCTCCCCACATTGTCAACAAATTTTTAAAAACCGACAGCCTGGTGATTGGGAAAATATTCATTGAAGGAGTCAGGGAAAGCGATGAAAAATGGATCAGGAGGCAATTGGGAATAAAGGAATTTTCCGTTATCTCGCATGTCGGCTTGCAGAAAGCCATCGCTTTCCTTTACGGTACAGGGGCTTTTTCCAATGTCAGTTATACCTTGAACGGAGGCCAGATTTACGACCTTACACTGCAGTTGAAAGAAAAACCGGCGAGCTCGCTGAACTTAGGATTCCGTTTCGATTCCGAGGAGATGGCTTCTATTTTGCTCAATACGACTTTGAGCCATCGGGCTCTGCGGGGATCCCGTCTGTCGCTGACGGGACGACTGAATAAGAATCCTTATGTACTGGTGGATTATTCCTTCGGGAATTCCTTGCTGCGGAAAATCGGGATTTCTTATATGTACAAATACAACGATATTAATTTATATGATCATGGAAAGAAAATAGATAACATCACTTTTTCCTATCATCGGGGGGATCTGAATTGGTCGGATATTTATGTGCGGAATTTTAAGTTTCAGATCGGTTTGCGGTATGAATATTTTAAATTCAAATCCGTATTGTATAATTCGGATTATATGGCACAGAATATTCCTTCCCAGGGAATAGCGAGTTATTATGCCGATGTTCATTTGGATACCTACGATTCGAAATATTATCCGGATAAAGGAATGTCGTTTAAAGCGGGCTATTCGCTTTATACCGACAATATGGTGAGTTTCGACGGACATTCGCCTTTTTCTGCTTTGACTGCCGACTTCGAGCCGGTGATCCGGATCACCCGCCGGGTATATGCATTGCCGGCCGTTTATGGACGTGTCCTGATAGGAAAGGGGATTCCGGCACCGTATTTGAATTGTATGGGAGGAGAAGTGGCGGGAAGATATTTCAATCAGCAGTTGCCTTTCTATGGAATCCATAATCTTCAGTTGTTCGAAAATTCAGTAATGGTTGGACGATTGGCTTTGAGATACCGCCTGGGCCGTCGGCATTATATCACTTTGACCGGAAATTATGCCAAACAGTCGGAAAGCTTTTTCGATATCCTGAAAGGAAGCGACATCTGGGGTGGAGGTGCCGGATATGCCTATAATAGTCTGATCGGTCCGATCAGCGTCACCTTCGACCTTTCCAATTGGGATAAAAAACTAGGGTTATATTTTAATCTGGGTTATTATTTTTAAGTTGAGATTATTATAAAAGCGACGAAATGAAAATTTTATATACTCTTATCGGGGCGATATTGTTGTTGGAAGGGTGTAGCGATACTTTAAAATACCAGCATGCAGAAGGTAAAATATACGGCACCTTTTATCATATTTCCTACGCTTCGTCTGAGGATTTGAATAGCGGAATAATCGAGCGGATGGAATCGGTCAATATTTCTTTATCGATGTTCAACCCTCGGTCGGTGATTTCGGCGATCAATGAAGGGAAAACCGATGAGACGGATTCTTTGTTCAGAAAAATGTTTCGTACCGCTTGGGCTGTGAACCGGGCGACAGCAGGAGCATTTGATATATCGGTAGCTCCTTTGGTGAATGCCTGGGGGTTTGGATTTGAAAAGCAGGAATTTCCCGATTCGGCAAAGATCGATTCCTTGCTTCATTTTGTGGGAATGGATAAAATCAGGCTGGATCACAACCGATTGATCAAACAATCCCCGGGCATTCAATTGGACGCCAGTTCTATCGCTAAAGGATTGGGAGTAGATCTGGCGGCAGATTATTTAGAAGAGCAAGGAGTGGAAAATTATATGGTGGAAATCGGAGGAGAAGTGAGGGTAAAGGGAGAGAGCGATAAAAAACGTCCCTGGCGGATCGGTATCGATAGTCCGGAGGAGGATCCGACAGCCCGGTCAAGGCAGTTGCAAACGATTGTCGGCCTGACTTCGGGAGCCTTGGCAACTTCGGGCAATTATAGGAATTTTTACATACATGAAGGGAAAAAAATTGCTCACACCATAAACCCGAAGACCGGTTTTCCTGTCCAAACAGAGGTGTTGAGTGCTTCGGTGTATGCCCCTTATTGCATGGAGGCCGATGCTTATGCCACCGCTTTTATGGTGTTGGGGCTGGAAGAGGCAAAACGGATCATCTCCAGTAATCCCGAGCTGGAAGGGTATCTGATTTATACGGAAGATCGTACAATAAAAACCTGGATATCGCAAGGATTGAAAAGATGGATGATATCAGAAAATAATAACGATTAATTCCCACTGTATCATTCAATGGCCTGACAGGAGAGGAAAAGGTATGAAGCGAATAGGGATATTGGTCATAAGTATATTGGTCTCGGTAAGAATATTGGCTTTTTCGGATACTCTTACGGTATATCAGGGTGTGATTCACGCTGATACGGTTTATGTCCGGCAGGATACGAGCCTACATTCCTTAAAAGTCCGGAGGGATTCCTTATCTCCTATAAATATTCGGTTCGATCTTCAGCCACAACAAATACCTTTGGTATATCTGCCGGATAGTTTGATTC
Source organism: uncultured Odoribacter sp. (assembly GCA_905204385.1). The sequence continues at coordinate 5,729 of CAJKZL010000083.1, forward strand.
GGGATACCTTGCGCTATGAATACACCAAAATAAAAGATTTTGCTTATAAGGCTAAATGGACTAAAGAGCTTTATAAAATGGTGTTTGTCAATCCCAAGCCCGGCTATGTGAATGTTATGCGTACTCAAAATAGCGAGGAGCGTTTCAATCGATACAGGGGAAAAATCATAAATGACATAGATATCAAGGTATTGCCTCCTTATGGTACGAGCGTGTACGATACGACTTATTATGAGGATGATATGAGCTGGCTGAAAACGCTGGCCAACAAGACTCATCTCAGCACTGCTGAAAGCGTCATCCGGCGGCAACTCACCATAAAGCCGGGAATGGTGCTGAGTCCTTTTGAATTGGTGCAAAATGAAATCCTCTTGCGGGAATTGGATTATATCGACGATGCTACCCTATTGGTCTCCGAAGATCCGGCCGATACCAACCGCATCGATGTCACTGTGATTTGTAAGGATCAGTTATCCTGGGGGGCTACCGTAGAATCTAATTTTCTGAATTCTTTTATCCTGGGATTTGAGAATAAAAATTTCATGAAATTGGGGCATGTCCTGAATTATGAGATCAGCTACCGGGGTACCAAAGATAAAAAGTGGGGGAATATGCTGGAATACAAAGTGAATAGTTTGTGGGGATCGCATATTAATATCCGGGGATTTTACCAGAACGATTACAGGGAAAAAGAGGTTCGCGTGGAAGTGGAAAGACAATTCCTGACTAGCCAGATGAAGTGGGCGGGGGGCGTTGAAGTGGGAAGAGTATTTTATTCCGAAAATTTGCCCGACCGGAATGTCACCCGTCTGAATAAATTGTTCGATTATCATTTTCAGGATGTTTGGTTGGGTAAATCCTTTCAATTACCGTTCCGGTATAGTTATAATCAAAATGTGTATTTGACCGGACGATTTTTTACTACCTTTTTTAATAACCGTCCTCCGGTTACTGACGATACCAATCATTTGTATTATAATCGCAGGGATTATTTTGACGCTTTTACCTATACGAAGATGAAGTATTATAAAGCGAATTTGATTTATGATTTCGGGCGGACGGAGGATATTCCCACAGGCTTGTATCTGAGCGCCACAGCCGGTTATGAGAAAAGCGAATACGACGATTATGGCTATGTCGGCCTGGAGGCCCGCTATTCGCACTTTAATAAGCATTCCGAACGGTATTATGCCATGGAAGCCGCTTTGGGGTCTTATGTCAGTGACAATGGGTTCGAGCGGGGAATATTCAAGTTGGGAGCAAGTCATATCAGCAATTTGTGCAGCATAGGAAATATGCGTTTCCGGTTTTATAATGACGTCAGGTATGTACGGGGAATCCGGCGATACCCCGCCGACTATCTTTACCTGGAAGATCAGGATATCCGCGGATTTCAATCGGATACCTTGCAGGGAGATCAGAAATTATCCATTTCTTTGGCGACGACATTGTTTCTTCCTTATATCAAAAAAGGGTTCCGGGCTTCCATCATGACCTTCGTCGATGCCGGCATATTGGCAGAAAAAGGAGACGGACTGGCTAAAAGCAAGACGTATTGGGGGATAGGAGTAGGACTCAATCTCCGCAATGATAATGTAGTTATCAAAAATCTCTCCTTCCGTTTTACTTTTTATCCGACCATTCCTCCCGATGGACGCTCCGTGCAGTTCGATGTATCCGGCAGACGGCTGGGGAGTTTTTACGATTATCGTGTAACAAAACCCCAGGTGATTCAGTATGAATGATTATTCAGGCAATGCTTGAAGTGAAGGTAAGCTAGGATAAGCGCAGGAAAATGGGAGATATTGAATCGTCAGATATTTGGTTTGGATTTATTATTGCTTTAATTGCATCGGTTTCGACTTTTATGGGAGCGATGACTTCTCTGTATTTCAAGAAAGTAAATCAGAAGTCTATAGCTGTTATTCTGGGATTTGCCGCAGGGATTATGCTCTATACCGCTTTTATGAAGCTTATGCCGGATGCGGTATCTGTTTTAAATTCTCAAATGCCTTACCGTCAGGTAAAGTACATCACGACGGTCTATTTTTTTGTCGGTATATTTCTGCTTTATCCTCTGGGATATCTCGTCAATATATGGAAGAAAAAAGATGATCAGAAGTATGACGAGTCGATGTCGCATTATAGAAAAATAGCTATTTTGGTGCTGATCACCATTACTGCACATAGTTTTGTGGAGGGATTAGCGACTTTTTTGTCTTATCTGGCGACTCCCTTGGTAGCTATACCGTTGGTGATGTCTATTATTGTCCATAATTTTCCCGAAGGAATGACGATAGGAGCCTTATTCAACCGCATCAGTACGACGGTAGACCGTAAAAAGGCTGTTTTGTACAGTGCTATCGCTTCGTTATGCGAGCCTTTGGGAGCTATCACCGCTTATTTTTTTATTCTGAGATATTCCACACCTGTCCTCAACGGAATACTGAAGGCTTTTTTGTCGGGTCTGCTGGTGGCAACCGCATTAAACGAACTCATCCCTAATTCCCAGCTTAAAGACAACCGGCGGGTATCGGTGCAAAGTATCATTGCCGGCATGTTTATTATGGGATTGGTATTGGTGGCGGGAGCTTACTATTGAAAAGCTGCGGAATTTCAAAGTTTTTTTTCCGATTTGTTTTTCTTTCGTTTGAATAGTCGTTTCAGAAAGCTTTCCTTTTTGATATCCTGGGGTGCTTCTGCTCGCTTTACTTTTTCCAGCTTGCGATTGGTAATTTTATCGATGAAGTTAAGATGGTCTTTGAATATCGGAAACTCCTCCTCATGTTTATAATAGATTTGAGGAATGGGAAAAGTCAGTTTATTCCATGTGCCGTAGGTATCGCTTTTCAGACAGCTTTGCATGAACTTGCCAAAGATCGGAAGAGCCATGTTGGCACCTTGCCCCAGGCGGGTGGAATTGAAATGAATGTTCATGTCATTGGCTCCTACCCGTACACCTACAACCAGACGGGGATGGTAACCGATAAACCAGCCATCGGCTTGGTTTTGCGTTGTACCCGTTTTTCCTGCCAGTTCATTTTTCAAACCATAAGCGGTGCGTAGTCTTTTTCCCGTTCCTTCATCGATTACCGCCGAGAGGATATTACTCATGATGTAAGCATCGTTGGCAGCGATAACCTGAGATTCCCGGTGTTGAGGTGCTTTGTAGAGGACCTTACCCTTTCGGTCTTTAATTTCCTCCAGATAATATTGCGGGATCAAACGTCCGCGGTTGGCAAAACACATAAAAGGATTGATCATTTCGTATAGGGGAATATCGGCAACCCCCAGCGCCAGGGAAGGGTAAGGCGGTAGGTCGGCGGTTATGCCGAAGTTCCGTGCCTGAGAGATGACGGTGTCTATGCCGGTTTGCAAAAGGACTTCCACGGCGATAGTATTGATGGATTTACTCAATGCTCCTTTTAAAGTATAGAAGCCTTCATAGTTGTTATCCGAATTCCGGGGAGTCCAATTGTCGTATTCCGGATAGGTTTTTTGTTCGTTAGGATAATAGGCATCCAGGCGTGCCCCATGGCTGATGGCTGCGCTATAAACTACGGGCTTGAATACAGACCCGACCTGTCGGGTAGCCTCCACCTGATCGTATTGGAAATATTTATAATCCAAATCTCCTACCCAGGCTTTGATTTTCCCGGTATGAGGTTCTACGGCGATAAAAGCGGGATGTAATATCTTCAGATAGAGTTTGATGGAATCCAATGAAGAATATTCTACTCGTTTTTCTCCCTCTGCGGGGCTATAAATCAGCATAGCCTTTTTTTCGTTCAGGCGTTCCTGGATTTGTTTGCCGGAGAATCCCT
>CAJKZL010000084.1 GCA_905204385.1 uncultured Odoribacter sp.
GCATCAACCTTGGCATTTTTAATAATCTCCTTGCGAGATATTAGTAAGTCCTCCATTTCTGCCTGATAACGGGCGATGGTGTCTTCCATATGTTTCTCGCGTTGGCGGATGGTCTGGCGTTTGCCTTCCCAATATCGCTTGTCGCGTACAATGTCTTGCAGGTATTTATCAGCATTGATGTATTCACTGCCCACAATTTCGGATGCGTCAGCAATCACATCTTCCGGAAGACCAATCTTTCTGGCTATTTCTACGGCAAATGAACTTCCGGGGTTACCGATCTGAAGTTGGAATAATGCCTGCATCAGGTGGCGGTCATATAGCATAGCTCCATTTACTACCCCTTCATGGTCTTCGGCAAAGTGCTTCAGATTCTGGTAGTGTGTAGTAATAACACCGAAAGTTAACTTTTGGTTGAAACGTTTCAGTACGGCTTCGGCTATGGCACCGCCGATTTGCGGTTCTGTTCCGCCGCCGAATTCATCGATCAGGATCAGGGTATTTTCATCTCCGTAGCGGAGAAAGTTTTTCATGTTGATGAGGTGTGAGCTATAGGTACTCAGATCGTTTTCGATGGATTGTTCGTCCCCCATGTCGATCAGGATATTCCCGAAGATGCCGAATTTACTGGCTTCGCCGACCGGAACGGGAAGCCCGCATTGAAACATATATTGCAGGAGCCCGGCGGTTTGCAGGCATACCGATTTTCCTCCGGCATTGGGACCGGAAATCAGGATGATCCGCTGGTCTTCGTTCACTTCCAGATTCAGGGGGACCAATGTTTTGCCGTTATTTTTCAGGCTCAACCACAACAAAGGGTGCTTGGCCTCATACCAAAGCATCTCGGCGCGCGGACTGAAAACCGGTACGATGGCTTCGATAGACTGGGAAAAAGCGGCCTTGGCGCGGACGAAATCGATATAAGCCAGGAAATCGTAGGCGGGAAGTAGGTCGTCGATATAGGGGCGGAGCTCGTCGGCAAATTTCCGTAATATGCGGGTGATCTCCCGTCTTTCCTCCACTTCGAGTTCCCGGATTTCATTATTGGTTTCGACAATCTCGGCCGGTTCGATATAGGAGGTTTTGCCGGTGGCCGATTCGTCATGCACGATGCCGTTGATTTTCCGCTTATAAGCCGAGGGGACAGGAATGACCATTCTGCCATCGCGGATGGCGATGGCGCTCTCTTTGTCGGCCCATCCTTCGCTCTGCGCCTGCTGCAGCAAGCTTTGCATGCGTTTGGAGATGCCGGCTTGTTTGCGCTGTAGCTGATGCCGGATCTCGTTTAATTCTGCCGAGGCATTGTCCTTGATGGTGCCATGGCGGGTCACGATGGCGTCCAGCCGCTGCAATATATAAGGGAACAGCTGAATTTCACCCGCCTTTGCCGTCAGCAAAGGATAACGCTCCGCCTTGCCTTTGAAGAAACGCACGATGGCGGTCAGGGATTCCAGCGAATTTTTGAGGGCTACCAATTCGGGGATTTCCAGGAATAAACCTTCGATCCGGATTTTGGCTAGAAAAGGACGGGCATCACGGAAATGATCGCCCGGAAATTCCTCCTCTTCCCCGAGAATGGCCATAAATTCCCGCGTTTCTTCCAACTTTTCGCCGATGACGGAAGCGTCCGAAGAAAAACTCATCCCCTCCGTCAGTTCTCTTCCCATATCGCTCAGGCAATACCCTTTGATGAGCTGTCTGATTTTGTCGAACTTGATCTTACTTTCGAAATTTTCCGGATAAATCATTCCTGTTTTGGTTTAAAGCTATGTTATTCTGGCCTGATGCTTCCGTTGAGGGTCAGTATGGTCTCCGGATGCTCAGGGTCGTTGGTAATGATGGTGATCGATTTGAATTGTCGGCCGGTCTTGCCGGTGGAATCGAAGATGGCGCGTATGGTGGTGGATTTCCCGGCTTCCAGGCTTTGATCTCCCAGCGTGATTGCCGTACATCCGCAGCTTGCTTTCGTTTTCCGGATAAACAAGGTGCTTTTTCCGGCGTTCGTCAGGACAAAATCGCAATTGGCTTTTTCTCCGGGGCGCAGTTCGCCGAAGTTGATTTCCTTTTTCTCGAAAGCGGCGACCGGAGCTTTCGCCCTTTCCTGGGGGCTTAACCTGCTGAAATCTTCTACCAGATTGGCGGTGATGCCCAGGCGGTTTTTATAATCCCGGGATTGATCGATAGAAAGGATCAGGCTTTCGTAATGATACCCGTAATCGTTTTTTTGAGGAGCGTCGTAGGTGATGATCATGCTGCCCCGCTGCCCGGGTTTCACCTTTTCCGGAAGGAAGACGGTGTTTATGTAGGGCGGTTGGTAGTGAATACCCACACTCACTTCTTCTTTCCGGGTATTGTAGTAATAAAGGGTATCGGTTCTTTTTTCCCAGGTATACACCTTATTCAGGTTGAGATTGGTGATTTTGAATCTCAGTCCGCTGAGATCGTGTTTATACAGCAAATAGGGTTGCTCGGGATTATCGGCGATGTGGCCGGAAAAACTCAACTCCTGGCGGTTGTTTGTGGCATTCGAGTAAACGAGGATGTTGTAGTTGAAATCTTCCGGTAGCTGGGTAGGGGTAAAAACAAGCCGGATTTCCCTGCTTTTTCCCGGTAGTATGGGTTGCTTGTCCCATTCTGCTTTCACCTGCATCGTCATGGGTGATACCCGGGTGATGATGACCGGCCGGTTGCCTGTGTTTTTAACGGCAATGGACTGGGTCACCGGCTGCTCGGTGGCTATTATGTTTTCCAGGTGAATCTTCTCGTTTTCAATCGTCAGTATTCCCTGACTGTATGCAGGAGACAGGAAAAGCAGAAAGAGAAGGAAGAGTGTGTATTTCATGGCAGTGTCGTTTGGCTGGGGCTTTAGGATTTTGTGGAAACGGTCAATTTATAAGTAACCGCCGGATGGACCGGGTCATTCGTGATAAACTGGATGAGTTGGGTCGACTCGGGAACGGTGGTTTTGAAATGAATGCTGGCTTTTACTTTTTTGCCCGGTTTGACGGTGGTCTTACTGAGGTGGACGGTGGCCATCGGGTGGGAGGTTTTGATTTTTCGGATGATCAGTTCCGATTTCCCCTCATTCTGGATGATGATGTCGTGGGTGTAGGAAGTATTCGGCGAGAGTTCCCTTAAAGTGGTTTCGGTTTCCGACAGGCTGATTCTAGGTGCGGATTCGAAATTGCCCTCGTATCGGGAAAAATCCTCCTGAATATCGGCCCTGATTTTAAGTTCATGCCGGCTTTTATCGTCGATCTCCACGGTAACCAGGCCGGTGACGATCCCCCAATCGTCCACCTGGCTCGCATCGTAGGATATACGGATCTTGCCTTTCTCGCCCTTTTTCAAAACGGCAGGATTGACCTCCGCGCCGATATACGGAGAGGAGGACGCTATCCGTAAATGGGCCGGCTTGGAGTCCGTATTGACGACTTCGATCTCTTCGTGTACGGTCTTGGTATTGGGGACGATTCCCAGGTCGAGGAAATTTGCCGTTGCTTTCACTTTTCCGAATGCAAAAGGATAATCGCTATAGGGACCTTTGGGTTTTTGACTCACTTTTCCCCGGATGGTGAGCGATACTACCGGATTTTCGGCATTGGAATTTACGGTGATGCTTTTGAGGAAAGCTCCCGGACGTTGGCGGGGATCGAAGGTCTCCCGGATACTTCCTTCCGCACCGGGAGGGATAGGGGCGTTGCTCCATGTGGGTACGGTACAGCCGCAACCGGCACGTACATTGGTCAGGATCAGGGGTGATTTACCTGTATTTTTGAATCTGAAATCATAGCTGACTTTTCCGTTTCCTTCGGCGATGGTCCCGAAATGGTGGGACGTTTCCGGAAAATCGATTTTAGCTTTTTGACCGAATACCAACAGGGGCAAAAGCGTCAGCAATGAGAGAATAATTCTTTTCATGACAGAGGATTGGATGTTTGTTTTTCAGAACTTGCAAAGGTAAAAAAGAATTTCGTTTCCTTCCAAAACCTGCTTTAAATTAAATTGTGTTTTATTTTGTTTTTATGTATTCTTATAGTAACTTTACAAACAACAATAAATACAAAATAGATTTGTGCTGAATTGCTATATGTGTTATAAATCAGTGGATTATGATAAAAAATTCCTTAAAGGAAATGAGGAGAAAAGCTCGGTATCGCTTTATATTTCAGCTGATTTTAAACTTTTATAAAGATAGCGTTGACAAAATTTATATGTTACGTTTATGAATATCAATGATATAGACGCAATGGCTGTATTAGTCAACGGCGCAAAAATGCCGCGTTTAGGACTAGGGGTGTGCCAGTTAAAAGAGGGAAAGGAGGTGATGGATGCTGTCGGATGGGCTTTGGAAGCTGGATATCGGTTGATCGATACGGCTTCGATATACAAAAATGAAAGAGGTGTGGGACAAGCGATACGGAGGAGTGGAAGGAACAGAAAGGATTTGTTTATTACCGGTAAAGTATGGAACGCAGATCATGGTTATTTGAAAACGTTGGATGCATTTGAAAAATCGATCGACCGGTTGCAGGTCGATTACCTTGACCTGTATTTGATCCATTGGCCTGGCAGTGATCGGTTTCTTGAAACTTGGAGTGCATTGGAAACTTTGTATTTGAGACAAAAGGTCAGATCGATTGGGGTATGTAACTGTTTGCAACATCACCTTGAATATCTCATGCAACATGCTTTGATACCTCCCATGGTCAACCAGATGGAATTTCACCCGCGTTTGGTGCAGCATGCTTTGCTTAGTTTTTGCCAAAGCAATGGAATCTGCTTTCAGGGGTGGGGACCGTTGATGAAAGGGGAGGTAAATCGAATCACCGAATTGCAAACGCTTGCTCTCCGTTACTCCAAATCAATTCCTCAGATTGTATTACGCTGGCAATTGCAAAAAGGGATTCTTGTCATTCCCAGATCTGCCCGTAAGGAACATATTTTTTTGAATGCAGATCTGTTTGATTTTAATATTACCGACCCGGATATGCGCTACATAGATGCGCTTAATCAGAATAAGCGTACTTACAGACATCCGGACGAGTTTATTTTTTAACCTTTGTAAAAAACATTTATCTATTATCAAACCTACAGATGTGATGGAAAAAAATATGAGATATATCCTTATTATGATTCTTATGCTTGTTTTTATGTGGATGGCAAACTGCTCTTCGCTCAGTATGGGTAACCGGGAAATAATTATATCGATTGCCTGCAGCATTCTGGCTCCTATTCTGGCGTTTTTCATCGATGCGGTTTTATCCAATCTAAACACTCTATCGCTCTGGTGGGCTTCTGTGTTTAAGTACCGCAACAAAGAAGTGAGAGTTTCGATGGCTTATTTGTACAGGATTCAGATCAACGGAAAGTTTTTGCTGGTCAAAAATTCAAAATACGATTTATACCAACCTGTCGGAGGTGTATATAAAGTGCTGAGTAACGATCTCGGCTCTTTGATCGAACAATTTAGATGGCGGAAAGACAATAAATATCCGGATACAGATGAGAAGAGATGCGATTTGAGAGGGATTATTCCATCGACGAAACTAATCGCGTTTCTTCGTTGGTACAAGTCGCAAAAACAAAGAGAAACCAGTCCCTGGCGAGAATTTTATGAAGAGTTGATTCGGAAAAATGTTTTACGAATCGAGGATTTTTCCTTTTTTGAATATCGCTATTTGCGTACGATTACGACTCCGATTCAAAGAAAAACCAATGGTAACTTGGAATACTATTCTTTCGATATCATTGATTTTATTGCAACCCCGGCTCAGGAAAAGATTTTAATAGACACACAAAGAGTTGAGAGCGACTATTTTAAATGGGTAGATGAACCAACCATTTCAAATGATGGCCGGATGAGAAATGGTAAAGTGATTCCGCTCGGCGATCATACGAAGTGGATCATCAAGTGAAAAAGAATAGTAAACGTAATATTTAATCGGCATAAAATGAAAAATTACTCTCCGATATCGTTTGATGTAAAAAATAACAAATTTAGTGCTATTCCGGTCAACGGATCGTATGAAACGAAAGGTCCGTTGTCGGTTGGGTTTCAAATTACCAGAAAATGCAACCTCAAGTGCGTATATTGCAGCGAACCCTTTAGCGGACAAGAGGAATTGGACTTACCGGAAATCGAAAAGATCATGGGGAATCTAGCCTCCGGCGATACCCGGGTGGTTAAACTCACCGGAGGCGAACCGTTGTTGAGACAGGATATTTTTGATATTGCCGGAATTATCAAATCTTTTGGTATGCATGTAGCTATCGATACCAATGCGACTTTGATCGATGGCCCTACGGCTAAGCTGATGTCGGAAAAATTAATGTATGTAGAAACCACACTGGATGGAACGGAAGAGATGCATAATAAAATACGTGGCAATTACCGCCAAGTTTTGAAAGGGATCGACAACCTTTCAAAATACGACATAGATATTTTCCTGGCGACGATCGTGTTGGAAAATCCGGTTGAAAACATCCGGGCAGTCATCGATTTCTCAAGAAATTACAACATCAAAACGCTAAAGATTATGTCTCCCATTCCCAAAGGCCGGGGAAAAGATGTCCTCGCTGAATGCACTGGAAACCAGTCTGTTGTAGACTACTGGGAAAGTGTGTGCGAGTATAAAAAGCGTGTGAATCCGGGTTTGAAACTCATTTTGTTGGATTGGACCAAAATCGGTCCGGGATCGGTGATCTTGATTCAGCCGGACGGCCGGGTAGTAGGTTCTCCTTCCATCGGAGAAGCGGGGTGTATCACTCCATTAGGTAATTTGAGGCATGAATCCATTCTGACGATGTGGGATGCTTATAAATATAAATCGAATCATATCTGTAAATGTCTCGAACAAACCGTCTATTGGCGCTAAGAAAACAGTAGGTTCATTTTGTTGTTAAATAACAATATTGTATATGGCTATAGATAAGAAATTAAATTACGGACTTGTATTCGATAAAGATACACTTGCAAAATCGAAATTTAAGACGATCTGCGAGCAAAAAAACAAAAAGATACTGATGACTTGTAAGCCTAAAACTTCGTTTCATCTCGGTAACATCTGGATGTATCACAAAATCCGTCAATTTCTGGAGTGTGGTTTTAAGATTGATATTATCATTATTTTGTTTGATGAGAATGAACGTTTGAGTGAACAGGAGAAAGATACTTTGCTTCAAAAGGCTGTGTTCACCAAACGGTTTTTAAGCGAGTTTTTCGAAAATAGTAGAATGGTGAATATAAAACTATCCACAGAGGTCAATATTCCGGAAAGAAAGATCGCTGCTTACCATGCCGAATGGAAAAGTATATATGATCGATATTGCAATAAGAATACGGATAAAAACGATCATATTTCAAAACTGATAACGGAAAAAAATCAGTTATGGGTCTCCAATACGCACACTTATGTTTCAAAATGTATCGCCATTTATACTACACGAAAAGCGGATATTGTACTTTGCGGTAAAAAACACGACAGTATCGTTTCTACCTTTAGGGCAGTTGCGAAAAAAATGAAATTGCCATTTCCCGATGTTTTGTATGTCGAAAACTTACAGGATTTGACAGGAAAACGGGCAATGGATGGTAATGACAGCGGTCCCGCGTCTATCAATTTACTGGACTCGGAAGAAATTATTCTCAGTAAAATACTTAAGTCGCCTCAAAAACTGAGAAGAATATTTTTGAATTCGGCATTGGACAAACTACTCCTGGCCGATAAGGAATTTACTCTGTGTGGAGTAAAAACAATAGCCTCCGAGGAACAAATGAAAGGGTGTTTCAATCTTGCTCCCGACTGTATAAACGGTGTCGTTTTGTACCATTTGATCGATGCCATCAGTACATATAACCAATTGTTGCGCAAAGTGAAAGAATATCCGGATATTAAATTTATTTGGGAGTATGAGCGAAAATATAGCGATGACGAGAAACAACGCATCGAAAAAATTCTGGAATCTATTTATTACAATAATCAGATCGATGAAATATGTATCGGTAAAGAATTTACAGAAGGTAAAAGCGGTTCTAGAGTGTTTGAAATAGAATTATATCCTCAAAATACGAAAAACAGTTTTAAAGCTATTTTTAAAGTCGGGGATTATATCGATATGGAACGGGAAAAGGATCTTTTTGACAAGATAAACGGAAATTGTGACAATAGTTTTACGCCGGTTTTGAGGATCAGTGAACTCAAGGATTGGAAAATAGGTATTATCTATAAACATGCGAATGTTTTTCTGAACGCTCGTTTGATCAATTTGAAAGAATATATAGAAAAACGTATTGAGAATGAAAATTCGACCATTTTAAAGTTCATAACTTGTTTATTTAAAAGGGGGTTACAGGGCTCATTGCACAAACATGGAATTTCTTGTAATACGGATAAATATTGTGATTTTTACAATCGGATTTTGCCGGCAGGCCTCGAAGTCGGATTGGTGGAGGATGCACCTGAAAATGCAATCGGTTTATCGGGTGACACTATTTTTCAATTGGCGGAGAATGACCGTTTCAATACGGAAAATATTTACCGGATACGGATTGCTCAAATACTTAAGTTGAGTGACGATGAAGTGGTTTTTCTCGACAAAAAGAAAAATAAGATCAGGGCTTTTCTGTCCGGAACAAGTTATAACGTCCAAAATTTAAGATTGAATTACAACAGGAAGAAACCTTTTGATATTTATGCGAAAATAGAAAAAACAAGAAGATTTTTTTATGACGAATTGCTGGCCGATGTCGATAGGCAAAAACTGGATATGCTCCTTCGTCAGATTTATGGAGAAGAGCAGGTCGGTCCATTGGAACAGATGAATGATATTTTAAGTTTAAGAACGAATAAAGTCCGGAAATCGCTCATTCACGGTGATTTGAATCTGACTAACATTTTAATCTTGGATGAAAATAATTATAGCTTGATCGATTATCAATATACCGATTACGGTTTGACCAATTATGATTTTATTAAATTTGAAGTGGAATTACGGACCCAGCTTTTGAACGAGCTGGATATCGAGGCGTATATCGCCTTTGAGGGGCGGTTGGCAGAAGTAAATAACGAAAAAAAATTTCTCGGTCAAAAAGCTGAAAATCTACTCCTGCTTATTAAAGAAATACGGAAGATATATTTTGAAACGGATACGACAGCCGATGCAAAGAAACATTATGCGATCGGAATGTATCTTTATTCGCTCAATTGTCTGAAATATTTTAGGGAGGACAAGACCATGAAAGATAAATTGTATTTTACGGCATCTTTGTATCTCAACAAATTCCGGGATCAGTGAGTTGTTTTTCCGTTGTATGCAACCGGAGGAGAAGGGGGAATGGACTGTTGGAAAAGCTACTGTTTCCAGCAGATGTGTGAGGAAAGATCTGTCCTGAAGGAAGCGGTGTTATAGGTAAATAAAGCCGAAGATCCTTTGGCAGGTTGAAAAATAAAACTTATCTTTGCGGCGTTTTAGCGATATTATTCAATTTAAAGAATTAAAAACCATGTATTTA
>CAJKZL010000085.1 GCA_905204385.1 uncultured Odoribacter sp.
CGATGATAAACGATTCATCCACCACCCTCACCATCCATCGATCCATATCCCCGTAAAGAATGGGTTCTGTCGTTTCCACCGGATTTTGAGTCCGGCCGGTAAATGGTGAACACAGGCATAAAAGATAAAAGGCAAGATTGAAAATCCTTTTCATATAATCGGTTGTTTATGGTTATTGAATGAACGTTAGTTTCCAGCAAAAAAGATGCCATAATGAATATAAAGTTATGTGGAGTTTCAACTCTTTGGTCGGGAAAAGCGGGCTTTTCGTCGGTGAAAAGGCGGCGATTGTATATTAAAATTGTCCAGGAAAGGAATGCTAAATACATTTGTTACGTGATTCATAGGAGGATACCGTTTTGAAACAGATAATAAAATAATCGGGTTATGATAAAATATTTAAAGCATTGGATAGCGACGGGTTTGTGTTTTTTGGCATTGTCGGCAGGGGCTCAGGAGAAACCGGAACGGTGGGATTTGCAGACGTGTATTGCCTATGCCCGCCGGGAAAATATTCAAATCAGGCAAAGCCGCATAGCATTGGACGAAAGTCTGGAAAATACCAAGGAAGCCAAATCCCAGCTTTTGCCTTCCCTGGGATTTGCATCTGCGCAGAATTATGTCAATCGTCCCCGGCCGGAAGCCGGCGATCATCACACCTATTCGGGTTCCTATAGCCTCAATGCATCGGTTTCTCTCTATCAGGGGGGAAGGCTGAAGAAAAACCTCCAACAGTTGAATGTACAGAATGAGGTTCAGGAACTTTCGGTCGAGGAGGCGGAAAACAATATCGAACTGGCCATTACCCAGGCATTTGTGCAGATTCTCTATGCCAATGAAGCGGTAAAAATTAATGCCAATACGGTGGAGGTGTCCGAGGCCCAGCGTGATAGAGGGAGACAACTGATGGAGGCGGGAGCTTTGTCTAAAGCCGATTTTGCTCAGTTGGAATCGCAATATACGTCGGATAAATATCAACTGGTGGTTGCCAGAGCAGCGCTGGAAAATGCACGGCTGGATCTGAAGCAGTTGCTCGAACTGGATATCGACGACCGGATGGAACTGGATATCCCCGATTTGTCCGTACAGGAGGTATTGTCTTTATTGCCTTCCAAAGAAATGATTTATCGAACCTCCTTGCAGATTATGCCCGAAGTGAAATACCATCGGTTGAATATCGAGATTGCCGGTATCCAGAAACAAAAAGCCTGGGCAGGCTATTTGCCTACCCTGGGATTGTCGGCTGGCTTGGGATCGAGCCATAGCTCGGGGACGGGCTGGAATTTCGGTTCGCAGATGAAGCAGAATTGGAGCGAAAATATCGGACTCACATTGAGCGTACCGATCTTTAGCAACCGTTCGACGCGTACGGCGGTAAACCTGGCACAACTGAGCATTGAAAATGCAGAGCTGAGTTATGAAGGAGTGCGCAAAGATTTGCTCAAGTCGATCGAAAATGTCTATCAGGATGCCGTTTCTGCTCAGGATCGCTTCCGGGCGGCTACGGAAAACCTGAAAGCGGTGGAGTTGTCCTTTCAATTGACTCAGGAACAGTTTTATCTCGGCATGAAAAATACCCTGGAGATGCTGACTGAAAAAAATAATTATCTGACGGCACAACAAGAGTTGATTCAGGCCAAATATATGGCCATTCTGAATATTCAACTGTTGAATTTCTATCAGGGAAAAGAAATTACGATAAAATAACCGGGATTGTATGGAGTTGGAGAATAAACAAAAAATGAAGATAATGAAAAAGAAAAAGCTTATCACGATCGGTGGTATAATACTGATCATCGGGGTTTCTGCCTGGTTTTTTCAGAGCTGTAATGCTAAAGCGAAAATTAATTGGCAGCTGGCCGTGGCGGGACGCAGTTCCATGTCGGATATGGTGTCGGCCACCGGAACGGTCGAGCCGGTGACGAAAGTAGAAGTAGGTACTCAGGTATCGGGGATCATCGATAAAATTTATGTCGATTACAATAGTGTTGTGAAGAAAGGTCAGCTAATTGCCGAAATGGATAAGATCACTTTACAGGCCGAGCTGGAATCGCAGGAAGCGCAACTTGCCAGTGCAAAAGCCGAATTCGATTATCAGCAAAAGAATTATGCCCGTAATAAAGTGCTTTTTGAAAAGCAACTGATTAGCGATAGTGATTTTGAAACGGCTACTTATAATTACGAAAAGGCAAAAAGCACTTACGAAAAATCGCAGGCCGATATCATCAAAGTGAGAAGAAATCTGGGATATGCTGTGATTACCAGTCCGATCGACGGAGTTGTGGTCAGCCGGGAAGTGGAAGAAGGACAAACGGTAGCTGCCGGTTTTGAAACGCCGACCTTGTTTACCATTGCGAAGGATTTAACCGAGATGCAGGTGGTGGCCGATGTCGACGAAGCAGATATCGGTCAGGTGGAAGAAGGACAACGGGTGACTTTCTCCGTAGACGCTTATCCGAACGATGTTTTTGAAGGCCGGGTGACTCAGGTGCGTCTGGAAGCGACGGTAGAATCCAATGTGGTGACTTACGAGGTGGTGATCAGCGCCCCTAATCCCGATCTGAAGCTGAAACCGGGATTGACGGCTACCGTTTCTATCTATACTTTGGAGAAAAATAATGTATTGACGATACCTCCGAAAGCTTTACGGTTTGTTCCCGACGAACAACTGGCCTCTCAAAATGGATTTTCTTTAAATCCGATACAGGTGGAGAATACTGCGCTTCAGAAAACGGTATGGGTGAAAAACGGAAATGCGCTGGAACAGAAAGAAGTGCAAACCGGAACGTCCACGACCTCCTTGGTGGAAGTACTCGGAGGGTTGACGGAAGGTGAAGAAGTGCTGATCGGCATGGATGCAGGTAAGCAGATGGCAGGTCCCCCACTGCCGGGAGAAACAGAGTCCAGTCCTTTTATGCCTAAGCCGCCGGGAGGGGGGAAGAAGAGGTGACGTTGAGGGTTTAAAGTTTATAGTTTAAAGTTTAAGGATTGTGGAGGTGGAAAGAAGGGGGGAGAAAGATGGATGAGAAGGAGCGGTTTTTTAGCGGGGAGGAATAGATGCGGAGGAAACGAGGGTATAAAAGGAAATGAAGAAGAGATGAATGCGATTATAAAATTAGAAGATATAAAACGGGATTTTTGGGTGGGAAGTGAGACGGTACATGCTTTGAGGGAGGTGAGTTTTACCATACAATCCGGGGAATTTGTAACCATCATGGGGACCAGCGGCTCGGGTAAATCTACCCTGCTGAATTTGCTGGGTTGTCTGGATACCCCCACCGCCGGGGAATATTGGCTGGACGGTTTTTCAGTCCGGCAGATGGGAAAGAACGAACGGGCAGAACTGCGCAACCATAAAATCGGATTCGTATTTCAATCGTATAATTTATTGCCGAAGACCACTGCCATCGAGAATGTAGAGTTGCCGTTGATGTATAATCCCTCGGTTTCTGCCAAAGAACGCGAGCGCCGGGCTATCGAAGCTTTACAGGCGGTGGGATTGCAAGACCGGCTTTACCATAAATCGAATCAAATGTCCGGAGGACAACAGCAAAGGGTGGCTATAGCCAGGGCTTTGGTCAACGATCCGGTGCTGATTCTGGCGGATGAAGCCACCGGGAATCTCGATACCCGCACTTCTTTCGAAATCCTGACTTTATTTCAGGAATTGCATGGCCGCGGCCGAACCATCGTCTTTGTGACCCATAATCCCGAGTTGTCGGCTTATAGCAGCCGGACGATCGTATTGAAGGACGGTCAGGTGATTCAGGATATCCGAAATGAGCGGATTGCTTCGGCTAAGGAAACTCTGGCTTCTTTGCCGAAGGCAGACGATTGAATTATGGACTCCTCCGGGGAACAAGGGAAAACGAGTAGTGTTCTGCGGTGGGCGGAACCGGGTCGGAAAACTGCATCGATCGGCGCAAAATAAATAACCAGCGGGACGAGGGAAGTCCTGATAAAAAATGAATAGGCTACATTATGAATTTTACGAATTTGTTCAGAATCGCATTGAGGGCTTTAGGAAACAATAAAATGAGAGGTTTTCTGACGATGTTGGGAATCATTATCGGCGTGGCTTCTGTGATCACTATGCTGGCCATCGGGCAGGGATCGAAACGAAGTATCCGGGCTCAGATTTCCGAGATGGGATCGAATATGATCATGATACATCCCGGTGCCGATATGCGGGGAGGGGTGCGACAGGACCCTGCAGCCATGCAAAGTCTGATATTGGACGATTATAAGGCCATCGTGAACGAAACCCGTTATGTTTCGGCTTGTTCGCCTTCGGTGAGCAGTAGCGGACAAACCATTTACGGTGCCAATAATTACCCGACCTCCATTTACGGGGTGACACCCGATTACATGGAAATCCGTAAATATACGCTTGCCGAAGGAGATATGTTTTCCGAACAGGATATCGTCGGTTCGGCGAAAGTATGTGTAGTGGGGAAAACCGTCGTGGACAACCTCTTCACCAATGGGGAAAGCCCTATCGGCAAAGTGATCCGCTTTGGGAAAATACCTTTCCGCATTATCGGCGTACTGACTTCAAAAGGTTATAATACAATGGGGATGGACCAGGACGATCTTATCTTAGCACCTTATACAACCATCCAGAAACGTGTCCTGGCCATCACCCATTTACAAAGTATATTCTGCTCTGCCTTAAGCGAGGAACAGACGGAATCGGCCGAAGAGGAAATAGCCAGTCTTCTCCGTCGCAACCATAAGCTGAAAGAGTCGGACGACGACGATTTCAATATCCGTTCGCAGCAGGAATTGAGTTCGATGATGAATTCCACTTCGGATATGATGACGGTTCTGCTGGCTTGTATTGCGGGCATTTCCTTATTGGTAGGAGGTATAGGTATCATGAATATCATGTATGTTTCGGTGACGGAGCGGACCCGGGAAATCGGCCTGCGTATGTCGATCGGCGCAAAGGGCAGGGATATCCTGGCCCAGTTCCTCATCGAAGCCATATTGATCAGTGTTACCGGGGGACTGATCGGGGTTATTCTGGGCATAGGAGCGTCGTGGATGGTGAAGTTATTCGCCGGTTGGCCTGTATACGTGCAGCTTTATTCTGTGATTCTCTCTTTCGTCGTATGTACGGTGACCGGAATCTTCTTCGGTTGGTATCCTGCCCAGAAAGCCTCCAATCTCGACCCGATAGAAGCTATCCGCTATGAATAAACCTGAAATAAGAAAGATTAATCTGCTGCCGATAGCATAAAAAGTCATACTTCTTTTTTACATTTGCATGAAGATGAGGAAAAATAAAGCATTGCAACAGATCATCCAGTTGATAGGCTGGGGAATCATTTTTGGTTTCCCGCTTTTCTTTACCTGGAAAGAGGCGGAATCCTTAACCTGGACCAGATATTTAGGTTATGTGTTTGTGCCGGTGAGTTTTATGATTATCTTCTATCTGAATTATTTTGTTTTTATCGATCGGTTGCTGTTCCGGAAAAAACTGGTTCAGTTTCTATTGGCCAATGTCGGGTTGTTTGTTTTGTTGAGCCTGGGCCTGGATGCATGGCGCGAATATTACATTTTTCATATCCTCAACGAAACTGCTCATCATCCGGACGGACCTCCTAAAATGATGTTTATCCTAAGGGACGGAATGATGATGGCCTTGACGGCTGCATTGGGAGTTGCCATCAGGATGACCCAAAATTGGTATGTGGTAGAAGCCGAAAAGAAAGAACTCGAAAAAGCCCGCACCGAAGCGGAACTGCAAAACCTGAAAAGTCAGCTTAACCCTCATTTATTGTTCAATACCCTGAATAATATCTATTCGCTGATAGCTATCGACCCGGACAGGGCACAGTATGCGGTACACGATCTGAGCCGCTTGCTCCGGCATGTCCTGTATGAAAATAGTCAGCAATCGGTACCTTTGGACCAGGAATTGGCGTTTATGAAAAGCTATATCGAACTGATGAGCCTGAGACTGTCCGGAAAGGTAGAACTGAAAGTGGAACTTCCGCCGGAAGGTAAGGGGATATTGTTGCCTCCCTTACTTTTTATCTCTTTGATAGAAAATGCTTTTAAGCACGGAGTGAGTCCAACCGGGAAATCGTTTATTCATATTGGTTTTAAGATAGAAGAGAACCGCAGGATTGTCTGCCGGATTGAATTCTGTAATTTTCCCAAGAAAGATTCCGATCGTAGCGGTTCGGGGGTAGGCCTGGAAAATCTGCGCAAGCGACTTGGGCTGCTTTACCCCGGAAGACATAAACTACAAACCGGATTGGAAGAAAACAAATATGTGGCGGAACTGATTTTATATTGAACCGGGACATAGAATGATAACAATAGGATAGCGAACTTATGCAATTAAATTGTCTGATTGTCGACGATGAACCTCTGGCGCTGGATTTGCTGGAAGCTTATGTAAAGCGCACTCCCTTTCTCACTTTGGTGGGACGCTGTACGAACGCGCTGGAAGTGGTGCAGTTGATAAAGGAAAAACCGGTAGACCTGATCTTTCTCGATATTCAGATGCCGGAACTCAGCGGGCTGGAGTTATCCCGGATCCTTGGCAACGAAGTGAAGGTTATTTTTACCACGGCCTTCGAGCAATATGCCCTGGAAGGATTCAGGGTGGATGCCTTGGATTATCTGCTGAAGCCTGTCAGTTACCCGGAATTTCTGAAGGCTGCCCATAAAGCATTGCCATGGTTCGACCGATCTGCCGGCCTTCTTTCTGTCCCGGAAAAACGATCCGAAGACTCTATCTTCGTCAAATGCGACTATAAGTTGCAAAAGATAGAACTTTGCCGGATTCGTTATATCGAAGGATTGAAGGATTATGTCAAAATTTATCTTGAGGAGCAGACCCAGCCGGTGGTTTCGCTGATCAGTATGAAATCGCTGGAGGAAATGTTGCCGGCAACTTCTTTTATTCGGGTACACCGTTCTTATATTGTAAATCTGGATAAAATTACGGTGGTAGAGCGTAATCGCATTGTTTTCGGCAAAACCTACATTCCGGTGTCGGATTCCTACAAGGAAAAATTTCTTGATTTTATCAATCGTAAAACGATCAGATAATTGTAATTTTGCTCCAAATATCGGGAGTAATATGTCTCACTTGCCTACTTTGATCACAGACCTGGCTTTGATACTGGCTTCAGCAGGTTTGATCACACTTATTTTTAAGCGTTTGAAACAGCCGTTGGTATTGGGCTATATCGTGGCCGGCATTATTGCCGGGCCGCATGTAACCATTACGCCGACAGTGGTCGATTCGGGAAATATCCAGACCTGGGCGGATATCGGAGTGGTGTTTCTATTGTTTGCATTATGTCTGGAGTTCATTTTCAAGAAACTAATGAAGGTGGGAGGCCCTGCGACGATTGCCGCCATCACTATTATTTTCGGCATGGTGATGCTAGGTTTTACCGTCGGTGCTGCTATGGGCTGGAAAAGAATGGATTGCATTTTTCTGGGTGGAATGCTGGCTATGTCCTCCACTTCGATTATTTATAAAGCATTCGATGACCTGGGATTGCGCACCAAACGTTTTACGGGTTTGGTTTTCGGCATTCTGATCATCGAGGATCTGGTTGCCATTGTCTTGATGGTTTTGCTGTCGACCATGGCGGTAAGCCAGAATTTCGAGGGTATGGAGATGGTTTACAGCATCGGTAAGTTGTTGTTTTTCCTCCTGTTGTGGTTCCTGACGGGAATTTTTATTATTCCCACCTTTTTCCGCAGGACCCGGTTGTTGATGGGCGATGAAACCATGCTGATCGTGTCTTTGGGATTGTGTCTGTCGATGGTGGTGTTTGCCGCTCAAGTGGGTTTTTCCTCGGCTTTGGGGGCTTTTGTCATGGGCTCTATCCTGGCCGAGACGCTGGAGGCGGAAAAGATCGAACGGTTGGTGAAGCCGGTAAAAGATCTGTTTGCAGCGATTTTTTTCGTGTCGGTGGGGATGATGGTGGATCCGGGAATGATAGCGGCTTATATCTGGCCGGTGGTCATCATTACGCTGGCTGTACTGATTGGACAGGCGGTATTCGGTACCTTTGGGGTCATTCTCGCCGGGCAACCTTTAAAAACCGCTTTGCAGTCGGGCTTTTGCCTTACACAGATCGGAGAGTTTGCCTTTATTATTGCGGGACTAGGCATATCGATGAAAGTCACCAGCCATTTCCTTTATCCGGTGGTGGTGGCCGTGGCGGTGATCACCACTTTCCTGACGCCTTATATGATCCGGTTGGCCGAACCGGTCTACCCTCTGGTGGAAAAACATCTTCCCCGGCAATGGAAAAGGTTTATCGAGCGGTATTCTGCGGGGATTCATGTGATCAATCATGAAAGCAACTGGAAGAAACTGCTGACTTCTTTATTACGGATTGTGACGATTTATTCGGTGATCATTATTGCTTTATTGATTCTGTCGTTTCATTTCCTGGTTCCTTTTTTGCTGAAGCATGTGCCGGGGTTTTGGGGATCTTTGCTGGGCGCCGTATTGATACTTACGATGATTGCTCCTTTTTTGAGGGCGATTGTAGCGAAAAAAAATCATTCCGTAGAATTTCAGGTGCTGTGGGAGGATAGCTATTTCAGCCGGGCTTATCTGGTTTCGCTGGTGGTGTTCCGCTTTGTGCTTGCCATTGTATATGTGATGATCGTGATTATGACATTGTTCAAAGCTTCGGTGGCCATCTTGTCGGGAGTGGCCTGCCTGTTGGTGGCGGGGATGTTTTATTCGCGCTATTTGAAGAAGCAGTCCATATTGATCGAGCGTCGTTTTCTGCGCAATTTCCGTATCCGTGAGGTATATGCCCGGCATGGAGGGGGAAAAACGCCGCCGAAGTTTGCCGGACATTTGTTGGCCAGGGATCTCCATTTGGCCGATTTCAACATTCCCGCCGAATCTTTGTGGGCAGGTTATACGCTGGCGGAACTGGCATTGACTACCCGCTTCGGTATTATGGTGGTAGCCATTTTCAGGGGAAGCACCTGTATAAATATTCCCGGAGGCAAAGAACGCCTTTACCCTCAGGACCGGGTGCAGGTGATCGGGAGCGACGAGCAACTGAGCCGTTTCGGTGAGAAGTTGGAATCCATGACCTTGCCGCCGGTGGATTCCGATTTGACACAAAGTGGGGTGTGCCTGAAGCAGTTTGTAGTTACCGAAGATTCTCCCTATAAAGGTAAAAGTATACGGGAATCCGGGATTCGGGATAAGTACCGATGCGTAGTGGTCGGCGTGGAACGAGGAAAGGCTTCATTGCGCAATCCTGATGCCTCTACGGTATTCGAGGTAGGCGATCTGGTGTGGATTGTCGGAGAGGAAGGGAATGTTTATGAGGTGATGGAGGATGGGTATAAAGATTATAGATTATAGATTAGAGATGAGAGGGGGGAAGAGGATAGGATTAGGATATGGGTAGTATGGGAATAGAGTCGCTGGAAGGATGGAGGAAA
>CAJKZL010000086.1 GCA_905204385.1 uncultured Odoribacter sp.
ATGCTGAGAGCTACGAAACCTGAAAGCGCCCCAGGAAATCCGTCAGGGACTTAAAATTAGTTTCCAATTCTCCGGCGGTATACCATCGGTTGGTTTCCATCCCTATCAACTGCTCGTTTTCATGTCCTTTAAACCGAGGAATATATTGATTTCCGATCACCAACTCCAGTGGTCCGGCAAGCTCATTCAGGCTCAGGAAATCCTTCACCACCCTGGGAGTGATGAATTGCCCGGCCAAAGTTTTATTATTGGTATGTATAGTGACCTTTTTATCCACTTCCGGAATGCCCAAACGGTTTCTTTTTCCTTTCAGCAGTACATCCAGCCTGAAAAATTTTTCCATGCGGCACTCAAATGCCGGTTCCGGCAACTTCACCCATCGGTAAACGCCCGAATAGGTCTGATGCATACCGAACTTCGCCCCGAATGAATCAAAAGCCCAAAACAGGTATCGATCATTTGTAAAATAGCAGAATTTGTTATTCAACATCGGATCATCGGATAATCTACCCAAATAGATCTGTCGGGATTCAGCAGAACATTCAAATTCATATCCCCATTTTTCAGCTAACCGTTTGTAAGGCTTAAAATAATCTTCCATCGTCTAAAGTTTTATACAAAACAAAATATTTAATCCGAAATAAACAAACTTTAAGAACACAATTCCAACAAAAAGTGATTGTTCATAGGATTATTCATCCGTTTCCTCTTATTTTGCACTTCAACGATAAATAAAAGTATAGCCTTATGAATTCCCTGGAAATCAAACAGCTTTTGGACGAAAAATACCTGGAATACTGTAACTCGGATTTTTTTATCCAGACCGATCCCATACAAATTCCAAAACTATTCGAAGAAAAAGAGGATATCGAAATTGCAGGTTTTTTCGCAGCCTCGCTGGCCTGGGGACAGCGCCCGACGATCATCGGCAAATGCAAGGAATTAATGGCATACATGGATTTTTCTCCTTACGACTTCATCATGCATGCCACCGAGAAAGATTTTGAACGTTTTCAACATTTCAAACACCGCACTTTCAACGGTTACGATTGTATCTATTTTTTGCATGCCTTAGCGCATATTTACCGGAATATGGGCGGGCTGGAAACAATTTTCACCGACGCCTGGTTGCGTCACGGAGATATGTTCGACGTACTGGGCTGCTGGTACCGGGCTTTCACCGTTCTTCCGGCCCAGCCCCGTGTTCTCCGCCACATTGCCTGTATTGACAAAGGGTCGGCTTGTAAAAGAATAAATATGTATCTGAGATGGATGGTCAGGAAAGACCAGGGGGGCATCGATTTCGGACTATGGAAAAAGATTCCGGCAGCGGGTTTGTTGATACCTCTCGATTTGCACACTGGAAACGTCAGCCGCCAATTGGGCCTGCTCACCCGGAAACAGAATGATGCCCGTGCAGTCCGCGAACTCACCGGACGATTGCGGGAATTCGACCCCGACGATCCCATCCGCTATGATTTCGCCCTCTTCGGCCTGGGTGCTTTCCGGCAGTATGAACAAGAGGTATAATGCAAAGCAACCCTTCGCACCATACCTCTTCCTCCTTTTTCTTTATCTCAACCGGGCATCCATGCTGGCAGCTGCACGGCGTCCATCTCCCATCGCCAGAATAACGGTAGCCCCTCCACGCACAATGTCCCCGCCGGCAAACAACTCGGGAAGATTCGACTGCATCGTATTTTCATCCACCACGATGGTGCCTTTTTTGGATAATTCCAAACCGGCTACGGAACGCGGCACGATCGGGTTGGGGGATACTCCCACGGCAACCACCACCACATCCGCATCGATCAGGTATTCGCTGCCTTCAATGGCTACAGGACGACGGCGCCCGCTGGCATCCGGTTCACCCAAAGCCATTTTCTGTACCTTCACCTGTTTCACCCGCCCTTTTTCGTCAGCGATATATTCCACCGGATTGGTCAAGGTAATGAATTCACATCCTTCTTCTTTGGCATGCTTTACTTCCTCGATCCGCGCAGGCATCTCTTCCTCACTACGGCGATATACGATCATCGCCCGTTCAGCCCCTAAGCGTTTGGCCGTACGGACCGAATCCATAGCCGTATTGCCGCCGCACACAACCACGACAATCTTACCTCTGTATACCGGAGTAACGGCAAATTCATTGTCGGCACACATCAAATTTCACCGAGTAAGGTATTCGTTCGACGATAGCACCCCGTTGGCATTTTCACCCGGTATGTTCATAAAATTAGGCAAACCGGCACCGGAAGCTACATAAAATCCCTTGAAGCCTTCCTTTTTCAGTTCCTCGATGCCTTCGGTCATGCCCACGATGAAATTCGTAACGAATTTCACCCCCATCTTCCGCAGATTATCGATTTCTACATCCACAATCTGATTCGGCAAACGAAATTCAGGAATTCCGTATTTCAACACCCCTCCGATTTCATGCAAGGCCTCGAAGACCGTAACGTCGTATCCTCGCTTAACCATCTCCCCTGCAAACGACAATCCCGAAGGACCGGAACCGATGACTGCAATTTTAATCCCGTTAGGAGCAGCCACTTCGGGTACGGCAATCTGTCCGGATTCCCGCTCGAAATCGGCGGCAAAGCGTTCCAGATAGCCGATGGCTACCGGCGCCTTTTTCATTTTCTGCAAATAAAAACATTTCGATTCACACTGCTTCTCCTGAGGACAAACCCGTCCGCACACAGCAGGCAAAGCACTGGTTTTCTTCAAAATCGCAGCAGCTTCCAATATTTCTCCCCGCTCGATATTCTTGATGAACCCGGGAATATCTATGCCGACCGGACATCCCTCCATACAGGTGGGATTAGCACAATCCTGGCAACGCATAGCTTCACGCCTGGCCATCTCCCGGGTCAAGCCGGTGTTCACTTCCAAACGCTGGCTGGAAACCCTTTCCTCCGGAGTGCGTTCAGGCATCTTTACCCGTTCGATCAGCGTTCGTTCCTTTGCTTTGACCGTTTCGCGCAAAGCCTTACGCCAATCGGCATTCCGGTCGCTGAGCGCACACTTCCCCTGATGGGCGAATTCCTCCATTTTC
The DNA here is from genome assembly GCA_905204385.1 of uncultured Odoribacter sp. The sequence continues at coordinate 3,059 of CAJKZL010000086.1, forward strand.
TCCACCTCAGCATTCTTAAATCCTCCCAAACGAGCCAGCATCTCGTCAAAATCGATCTGATGAGCATCGAATTCCGGTCCGTCCACACAAGTAAACTTCGTCTTCCCGCCGACGGTCACCCGGCAAGCCCCGCACATCCCCGTACCGTCGACCATGATAGCGTTCAGACTGGCAATGGTGGGAATCTCATGCTTCCGGGTCAGCAAAGAGCAAAATTTCATCATTATGGCGGGTCCGATGGTAACGCACAAATCCACTTTTTCCCTGCCGATCACCTCTTCCATTCCTACGGTAACGACCCCTTTTTTCCCGTAACTTCCGTCATCGGTCATGATGATGACTTCATCCGAAGCGGCCCTTACTTCATGTTCGAGAATGATCAATTCCTTCGTGCGGGCAGCCAGCACGGTAATCACCCTGTTTCCCGCAGCCTTAAAAGCCCGGATGATAGGCAGTAACGGGGCAACGCCGACCCCACCGCCACAGGCCAATACCGTTCCTACTTTCTCGATATGGGTCGGCTTTCCCAACGGACCTACCAAATCCGTAATATAGTCCCCTTCGTTCAGATTACACAACTTCGTTGAGGAAACCCCCATTTTTTGGATCACCAGAGTGATCGTTCCTTTCTCTACATCAGCATCGGAAATTGTCAACGGCATGCGCTCCCCTTTTTCACCAACACGCACAATCACAAAATTACCAGGTTTCCGAGAACGTGCAATCAATGGCGCATCCACCACCATCTGCACAACTTTCTCCGAAAAATACGTTTTTTTCAGAATTTTATTCATAGTCGTTTTAAAACTTTTACTTCATTTCGAATATGCAAAATTACTCCCAATTTTATCACAAACAACCCTTTAACAGAAATTTAAACAAAAAGAATTATATTTGTCGCTCTGAATGAAATAATTCGAAAGGAGAGATTCAAGATATTAGATGGAAATATGAAAAACGATAAGGCGAAAAAAGGACGGATACATGTGGTCTATTCCACGGATCCGAATTTTAAGTATCAATACGAACAAGAAGATGAAACGGAAACCCTGATCCCGGAAAAACAAAATTTAAAAGTAACCCTCGATTCCAAACAACGGAAAGGGAAAACGGTAACCTTGGTACAGGGATTCGTCGGTACGGAAGAAGATTTGAAAGAATTGGCCAAACTGCTGAAAAATAAATGCGGAGTAGGAGGTTCTGTCAAAGATGGCGAAATCATCATTCAGGGTGAAGTAAGAGAAAAAGTGCTGACTATCCTCCGGGACAACAAATACCGGGCGAAATAAAAAGGCACGGATGATGATTCCTGCCCGGGCATTACATCCTAAGCCCCTAATCATCATCCATTCCTGTCTCATTCATCGCGTAATACTTCCACGGGACGAATGCGCACAATTTCCCTGATTTTCCAACCGATAGTGGCAGCAATGACCACTATCAGCAACAGAATAACGATCGACCAGAACCCTATCCCATCCTTATAACGGACGGAGAACTCCTCTACCCATGTTTGCTTCGTCCACCGGATCAATGGAAACGTAATCAAAACCGCTGCGCCGAGAAGCTTAGCATAAAGCCGTACAAAAAATCCTGCAATCTGCCAGGCCGAAGCCCCGTGGATTTTCCGAAGCGCCATTTCTTTACGCCGCCTCTCCGTATCTATCGTAATCGCCGAGTACACACCCAAAACGGTGATGACAATACAAACCCCGGCAAAAAAGAAAAGCATAACCTGTAAATTATTGTAGAACTCCGTTTCTTCCCTGATCAATTCCTGCAAGGTTTTGAGGCGGGGTATCACAGATACAGGGACCCATTCCTGCAACAAGCGGTTAATCTTTTGCACGACAAGCCGACGAGTTCCGGCATATATCTTCAGATAGCACACTCCGGGGTGCTCACTAAGCGTCCATACCGTTCCCGTTTTTTCTTCCTCATACACCTGGGGATAGCCTGCAGTCAACCCGCTGATCTCAAATCCCTCCCTTTCCTCATTCTTCAACTGCAGGCCCAAAGGATGATCTCCCATCCAGCCGGCAATCCCGGGATCCGCAATAGCTTGTCCCGGATGCTGAAAAAGGACACCTCCCCACAAAGGCTATTTCAGAAAAGACAGCACATTTTTTCCTACCCGTAAAATCCTGTACTCCAGATAAGCCTGACCTTCGATTGCAATTCCCCTTTCCCTGGATTCCAATAACGGGAAATCCGCCTGCAACACCTCCGCCACTTCCGGAAATTCCGACAATTTCCCGATCAGGAAGCTTTCCCTTCCTTTCAATTGAGGAGCATTCAAGGGTACTTCCAGGATATGTTCCTTTTCATTTCTACTCAAACCGGGAAAAAAGATATCGTTCATCGCAGACAATTGTTTATACAGGACAAGGCTGCTTGTCAAAAATATACAACAAATCAGCAACTGAAGCCCCAGCAATATATTTCTCACCGGGTTCCCAGGTACAGCGAGAGAAGTCCGGAGCCTTCCCCCGATATCCTTCCGGCTCATCCATCCACTTGCGAACCGGCAAATCAGAGCACATACAACAAGCCCGCACCCCAGATATTCCAGCATCTGCTTATACAATACATCGATCCTGAAAATAATTATGCGTCTTCCCCAGCCAAAATCCAAACGGCCGTACACCAATTCCAATAAACACAACACCAGAACAATAACAGGAATAAGATACAACAGAATTTCCGTATAAAGCAGCCAGAATAAATGCTTTTCATCGGCTCCCAAGCCTTTACGGATGCGGTATTCTTTCTGGCGGTTAAAATAATTGCCCGTCTGAAAGGTGAAAAAATTAAGCAAGGCAACCCATAAAATCAAACACCCCAGCCCCAGATATAATCGACTGATCTGACGATACCTCTTCTTATATTCCTGCCCGGCACGACAAAATTCAGGAAGATAAACGCTTCCCTGGCTCCCAAACAAAACAGCATGTTTTCTCACATCCACCTCCGCATTTATGTCCGAACAATTCACACCGGGACGCAATAAAGCATAGGTTGTGCATCCGGTAAATCCCTCCCGGGGATCTTGTGTTGCCAATACTCCGTCTTCATCGTTCAGGAACAGCAAATCCACAGGCTTGAGAAAACTAAAGCTGGCATTGACAGGCAAATCCTCCATTACTCCCGAAATTACATATGCGCGGTCCATCAACTCTCTATCGGTGAGCGTTTTCCGTACGGACGACTCCTCGAATTCATGGGGATGAAGCAGCTTTCCCAAAGGATTTCCCTCACCGTAAATTTTACGGGCAGCCGTACGGCTCAGGACAACAGCATTTTTCTGACGGTCGATCTGCTCCTAGTTTCCCGCTAACAACCGGCAAGAGAAGACTTTTCTGAAATTGGTATCTGATTCTATCCAATTGACAATACAATCGGCCCTTTTCCCCTCCTCAAGTTCAAAGGAAGCATTCAATTCCCAAGGATAGGTCACTGCCGTAAAATATTCCACTTTACCGGGAAACTTATCTCCCAATACTTTAACCATACTGGCGGGAGACCCCGAAAAATACCCTCCATCCTTCTCTTTAATCAAAACCTCGGCAATGCGTTTATGATGAGGAAATTCCTGATCCACTCCGCTCAACAACCGGGCACAATAAGTGCATAAGACAAAACATAAAATTCCAACAGCCAAACCTGCAACGGCAATTCCTGCCGAAATTCTATACCTCAGTAAATGTCTCCAACCTATTTTCAAGCAATGCCAAAACATAATCAACCATCTTTCATCTATAAATCTTTCATCTTCACTCCCTCTTCATTGTCTGAGCCGGATTAATGTGCATGATCTTCAGCAACTGAGCCCCTATAGTCAACAAAATCACTCCCAATAAGAGTATAAATATCACTCCGAATGGCCATGCCGTCATGTCGGGATGATAAGTATAATTTTGCCACCATCTACTCACCCCCCAAAACAAAACCGGATAGGCAAGTAATACTGCCCCTCCTGTCAGCCATAAATAATGCCGTAAAAAAATCCTCGCAATATCCTGCAAAGAAGCTCCGTTTATCTTCCGGATAGCCATTTCCCGTCTTCTTTTTTCAACCGCCAGCATCATAGAAGAATAAATCCCCAACAAACTGATTACCATGCAAATCGATGACAGCAATCCCATAAGCAGCCCTATTTCTTTCATATAGTCTATTCCCCAATCGATTTCTTCCTTCAAAGTCGATATCCATACAGGAGTAAAAGGACTCAATTGTTCCCGCATCTTTGCCTTGAGCGGATCCAGAACCTTTGGATCGGCATCCCGCCTCAGTTTAATATAATAAGTCCAATTGGGATCCTCTTCTTGAAAAGGCAGATAAATGCAAGGAACAACCACCGGATTATTGTCGCTGGTCGACAAGTCTTCGATAATTCCAACAATTCGATAATTCTTCAATCGCCAAAAATCAAAACTTACCACTTTCCCCAAAGGGTTCACTCCCCAACAACGAACAAACGCCCGATTGACAACCGCACTTTCCATTTCGTTTTCCCGGAAAAAGCGTCCCTCTTCCATTTGAGCATGGACAAAAGCGGTATAATTGGCATCTGTATACATAAAATTAAGGTTGACATCTCCCTTTTCGTCTATTCCTTCCATTTGCCATCTATCCGATCCGGCTCTCCAGGGTTTTAACAAAGAATTACCGCTTCGGGTAGCCATCTCGACATAGGGAATAGCCTGAACCATGCTTTCAAAATCGGCCCGGATCGGATCCAGCTTCTCACCGTTCAAGGAAAAGGATTATATTCAATCACACTCCTCTGGAGTCAGCTTACCCATCATCTTCCGTTGTAGATATTGTTGCTGGGTATACATAAAATAAGCTACTCATCCCAACAGCACACAAACCGTTAATTGCAAACCCAACAAAACAAACTGCATCCTCGACTTCGAAGGTCCCCGGCCGGTTCCCTGCAAATTCCGAAGAGATGAAATCGCCTGCATCCTTTTCAATATCGATCCACTAATCAACAACATTATTCCCCAAACGATCAAAGCATCTTCCCAAAGCCTCTTCCCCCAATGAAACATCAGGTTTTGCCCGGTGTTAAAACTAAAAACACTCGAAATATCCTCTGGAAGCAGATAGATGATAAGTTCGAACAATATAAAAGCAAATAATACAGCTCCTCCGAAAGTTAAAGTAATCTCTGTGGCAAACATCCGAAAAATCGCTGCGTGGCTGGCTCCTGAAATCTGTCGCACCGCATATTCCTTCTGTCGATTAAGGATGCGTCCCGACATAAACAAAACGTAATTGAAAACGGCTGTCAGTAAAACTAAAAATCCGATTCCCGTCAACAACAAAGGGAGAGTCCAACGAAATTCTTCCCTGGCCTGCACTTGAGAATAAAGGCTGATTTTCTGCGGGACATTTCTACTTTCCTTCCATTCCGGATGCTTGTCGAGCCAAGTCATCAACTTTTCATTCAACTGTTTTTCATCCGTACCCGGCACAAGCCGGACCCAAACCTCCGCAGAATCATCGATACCGCCCTTTAAAGTTTTATCATCCGCCGGGTTCAACACCAAACCGGCTTTCGCTTCAAAGCGGGTTTGAGGAGGAAAATCGGGCATCACGCCGGCAATCCGGTAAGTACGGCTGGCATTATTAAAATCGTCCACATCTTGAAAAGTGCGGCCTACCACCTCCCTGCTGCCAAAAATGCGTATCGCAGCAGATTCGGTAAGGATAACGGCATCGGGCAGCATTTTCGCTTTTTCCCAATTTCCCTGTACAAGAAAAAAATCAAAGAACGCCATAAAAGAACTGTCGGAATACAAAAACGATTCTTTCTTCCAGGTTTTATCCCCGTCTTCCTGCTCTACTACGCAAAACTTATCCGTATACCCACCCAAGTCATAAAAAATGACCGATTTGCCGATTTCAGGAAAATCTTCTGTCAACTTTCGAGCTACCAGTGCATTTACAGATTGATAAAACTCATCATCCGCATTTGAGGCTGCCAAAACATAGATTTTGTCTATATGCGGCAACTTTTTATTCCACATGAAGATATCCATCAAATGAACGTTACAAATCACAAAACAGGCTAACCCTACCGCCAACCCCACCACGCTGATTAAGGTCTGTTGCTTATACTTCATCAAATTACGCCACGCTATTTTTACGTCATGCTTCCACTTCATATCCTACATTATTACAATTTGACTCTCCCTTAGGACCTCTTTCCCCACCGGTCACCGTCTTCCCCAAGAGTCAACGATTACCTCAGCATCACCTCCCCGGCGATCCCCAAACGGGCATATCCGGAAACAATAACCCGTTCATCCGCCTTCGAGCCCTCCAAAATTTCGT
>CAJKZL010000087.1 GCA_905204385.1 uncultured Odoribacter sp.
ATCGGATGGATGTCCATGTTTTTTTCGGTGCATAGGTAGCGAAAAAGTCGCCGGTGGCTTCCACAAAGGATGCCCCCTGCGAGCCGACAGAACGGGGAAAAGCCGGTTACATGTCGTTGCGGCGAACGATTTTCATGTCCTTGGCGTATTTGTCGCGCGGGACGATACCGCTCTTGAGGGTGTAATAGGCGAACTGGTCTTCGTCCTTGACTTCTTTCTTCAGGGCGTAGAGGCGTTCGGTGAGTCGTTTCTGGATCTTGGCGTATTTGGGGTTGCCGTAGAGGTTGACCAGTTCGTTGGGGTCTTTCTTCAGGTCGAAGAGTTCCCAGTGGTCCAGACGCCAGAAATAGATGAGTTTGTACCGCTCGGTACGCACGCCGTAGTGGGCCGGGGTGCCGTGTTCGTTGGGGTCGTGGTAGTAGCGGTAGTAGAAGTCTTTCCGCCAGTCTTTCGGGGTCTTGCCTTTCATGAGCGGTACACTGCTGCGCCCCTGCATGTCTTCGGGAATGTCTACTCCGGCCATGTCGAGGAACGTTTCGGCGAAATCGACGTTGGTCACCAGGTCGTGGTTGCGCGTGCCGGGCTGGATGACCCCTTTCCACATGACGATAAAGGGCATGCGGATGCTTTCTTCGTACATGTACCGTTTGTCGAACAGCCCGTGTTCACCCAGGAAGAAACCTTGGTCGGAGGAGTAGATCACGACCGTGTTTTTGTCCAGGCCGGTCTTTTCGAGGTAGTCGAGGATCTGTCCGATGCTCTCGTCCACGGCTTCGACGCACGCCAGGTAATCCTGCATGTAGCGGTTGTACTTGTATTGGATCAGTTCACGGCCGCGCAGGGTGGCGCCGTCGACCACCAGCATCTTCGGGGACGAAGCGAGCCATTTGGCCAGCGAGTCGGAAGGCAGTCCCGGAGGAGGGGTGAGTTTGACCTGGGTCGGGAAGGTGGCCCCGCCCATGCCGACGATGCCTGCGGCTGCGATGGCTTTGACGATCTCTTCTTTGGACAAGCTTATCGTACGTTCAATTTTGTCCGTGCGGTTGATTTCAGGCATCCATTCATCGCCTTCGACTTTGATTTTGATGGCGGGGTTGGAGAGACCGGCTGCATCGGTTACGTTGTCGATAGCTGTTACGGTTCCTGATACGGAACTATGAATGTTGGCCGATACAAATCCCGAAGCCTGAGCGATCAACTGTCCGGCTTTAACCCGGTCTCCCTTTTGGACCACGGGAGTGGCGGGAGCTCCGATGTGCTGGCCAAGCGGAATAATTACCTCTTCAGGTATAGGTAATACTTTAATTTTCTCGCCTGCGGATAATTTATTTTCTGGGGGATGGACACCACCGATTTTAAATGTCTTTAACACAGCGTATAAATTTTATCATTTGTCATTTAGAATCTTTCAATTTCTCGTTCCGGGCTTCTTCCATTTTTTCGGTAGCCGGGATTTCGTTTTTATCCATGGGTTTTTCCACAGGTTCCTGGGTCTGGACTTGTGAATTTTCCAGAATCGTACCTATCGGTTCGGGGACAGCGTCGCTTCTGGTAATTTCCGGTTGCGTCTCTTTTGCCGGTATGGTTTCCGGTTTTTTAGACGAGGCTGTAAAGGCTGTCTGATCGGTGACGGCACCAGCTGGCGTAGGAGTTTGTACGGTAGCGGCCGGTTGGGCTGCCGGTTTAGGCTGCATGGCCGGAGTCTCGGTTTTCCGGGGTGGGAAATTAATTTCGTGAATAGCTCCGGTGGGGCATACTCCGACACATTTCCGGCATAACCGGCATTTGGTATAATCGATATAAGCCAGATTATTTTCTACGGTAATAGCGCCGAACGGACATTCTTTAGCACATTTGCCGCAACCGATACAAGCCGCTTTACAAGCCTTCCGGGCAATGCCGCCCTTATCTTTGTTGATGCAGGAGACAAAAACACGGCGGTCTTTCGGACCTTTGTTCCGGAGTTCGATAATATTCCGCGGGCAAGCTTTGACACAGGCGCCACAGGCTACGCATTTCAGATCATCTACTACCGGGAGTCCGGTTTCCGGGTTCATATGTATGGCATCGAAGGGGCAGGCAGCAACACAGTCGCCACAGCCCAGGCAGCCGTATGCGCAGGCTGTATCCCCTATATAGAGGGAATGTTCTATGGCACACGAACGGGCTCCGTCGTAGCGGCTTGTCCGGGGACGATTGGCACAACTTCCGTTACATCTTACCACTGCGATTTTCGGGGCTTGTGCTTTGGCTCCCTGCCCTAAGGCTGCTGCTATTTTGTTCATGGTCTCCGTACCTCCTACAGGACACATGATGCCGTCCAGGGTGGTTGCCTTTACGGCGGCCTCTGCCAGACCACGGCAACCCGGATAACCGCATCCTCCACAATTTGCGCCCGGAAGCAAGCCCTCGACAATATCTATGCGTGGGTCTTCCTCCACTTTAAATTTTTGTGCTACAAAATAAAGTATCACAGCCGATACGATACCGATAGCACATAGCGAAATAATAGTAATAACAATCGTACTCATTGTTTCATATTTAAGAATTGCTTTTTTCGACGGTAAATTTGATTTTATGGCTGATTTTATTCCGGAAGAGGTATAAAATAAAGAAATAGGCGGCCAGGAGAATCAAACTGGTGATTGCTGCCGTCAGTTCATCGCTGCCCGATTTTTCCAGAAAAAAAATAGCCGTGAGTATCAGGATGGAAGGCAGGATGTACGCCAGAAGGACGGAATAGAAAGCGTGGTTCATGCTGGCATAAGCCATGACCTTATCGCCGATGCGGATGTCTGTATCGGGTTTTTCCGTCACTATCGTTTTCTGTTTCATGTCCGCCATGCTACAGGCTCCCTTGGCATGACAGGCCGAGCAGGCAGAATGGCTCTGAATCAGTATCTCCAACGTTTGTGTTGACAGCTTCACCACTACTCCTTCGTGTTGTACACTTTCCTTTTTTGCCATACCGATTTCCTGAAAATTACGTGCAAATGTAATATTAATAAACCAGAAAGTAAACGTTCGGGGGTTAAAATAACTACGAAATCCTTCAGGTTGGCGGTTTGGTCAAGGAGAAAACAGCCTGCTCCTGTATTCCCGCTTGTCAATGAATTCTAGTTTTTTTCCTCGTGGGAAGCTTAGGGAAAAGTCGTCGGAAGCGGACCAGATAGGGAGGAATGTTTCCTCCGGCGATGATAAGAGTGACAGCGATAATAATCATCAGCATCCCCAGGCTCAGTCTGAAGGTGAGCGATTCACCGAACACAGTTACTCCGAAGAATACGGCCGTCAAGGGTTCCAGGGCTCCCAGGATGGCGGTGGCGGTAGAGCCGATGTATTGGATGGCCTGAGTGGTGCATAAAAAGGATATGGCCGTGGGAAAAATGGCCAATGCCAGTAAGTTTCCCCATAAATACCATTCGTCGGGTATATAGAGGCTTTGTCCGAATTTCACCCGGATCAGAAATAATGAGAGGCCGAAAAGCAATACATAAAAAGTTAAGGTCAAGGTGGCGACATGCTTAAGGGTGGATTGGTTCACCCCCACGATATAAACGGCATAAGAAAGTGCGGAGGTCATCACCAAAATAACTCCTGTCAGGTTGAGGGTGGTGCCGTTTGCGTTTTTATACAACAGGCCAATCCCTCCCACTGCCAGCAAAATACAGAGGACGGTGGTTAGTGTCAATTTTTCCTTGAATACCGCCCACATGATCAGGGCCACCATGATCGGATAGACAAAAAGCAGGGTGGAAGCGATGCCCGCTTCCATGTAATTGTAGCTTTGGAATAAGGTCAGGGAGGAGAGGGCAACCAATAAACCCATGACCGCCAGAGGTAATATTTCCTTCGATTTTAACTTGAAGCTTCGCCCTCTGGCGATGATCATCAAGGCGAGTACGGGTATGGCGAAGAGGTAGCGGAAAAACAGTACCGAATCCGGATTCATGCCTGCCTTGTATAAAGGTAGGGCAAATAGGGGATTCATGCCGTAGGTGGCTGCGGCAACGGCTCCTAACAGATACCCTTTAGCTTTAACGTTCATGATGTTCTATTTTGCTGCAAAGATAGTGCAAATCGAAAGCAAAATCTTCAAGTTTGCTTGAAAGTTTTGCTGAGATGCCGCCTATTTTATGTAAAGATAGTGCAAATCGAAAGCAAATTTTCTCCCGTCGATTGAAAGTTTATGGAATGGTTCAACAGAAATATCTGGAAGTAAAGCAAGTGGTAAGATGACATAGCGAGCCACCTGTAAAGCCGGAAGTGGATAAGAGGAAAGGAATTAAGGGATAATTGTGGTTATTCCTGAAAGATTCAGTATCTTTGATAAGTGTAAGTCGCCGAGTTCTTAAAGTAGTTATATGGAAATAAATAAATCATTAGCAACTAAATATACAACAGCCGTTCAGACAATCAAAACAGCTATATTGCAAAGTCAATATCAAGCTGCTAAATTTGTTAACAAAGAACAATTAGCATTGTATTATGGAATAGGACGTTATATATCTCAAAATTCCCGGGACAAATATTGGGGTACAGGAGCAATAACATTTATCAGTAATAGGTTGCATATGGAACTGCCTGGGCTTAGAGGTTTTTCTGAGCGTAATCTAAAGAATATGCGTACATTCTATGAGGAATGGAGTGTGTTAGATGTTACTCCGGCAGTTGCAACTGCCGAAACGAAATTGGAGAACAATGATAAGGTAAATGAAATTCGGCAGTTACAACTGCCGGATTTCAAAAATTTCCCTGCAGAAGAGTTTTTCAAAATAGGCTTTACGCACCATATTGCCATTTTATCTCAAGTAAAGACTATTGAAGAACGCTATTTCTATATGAAATTATGTGCTAATGAGTTTTTGAAAGTCGATACACTAAAAAAGTTGATCAAAGAAGATATATATCATAATCAAGGTTCGTTGCCTAATAATTTTATGGAGAAGTTGCCAACTGCAGACTTTGCCAGAAGAGCTATATTGGCATTCAAAGATGAATATATATTGGATTTCATCAATGTAGAGGAACTTGGAGCAAGGGATATAGAAGATGTTGATGAAAGGATTGTAGAGAACAAAATTGTACAAAATATCAAGAATTTCATCATGACGTTCGGACGGGATTTTACATTTGTCGGAAATCAATTCCGAGTGGAAGCATTGGGGCATACTCATATAATAGACCTGCTTTTCTTTAATCGTGAGTTATCCTCATTGGTTGCAGTAGAGTTAAAAACAGGACCATTCAAAACTGCATATCTTGGGCAATTGAATATGTACCTTCGTGTGCTTGATGATTTTGTACGTAAGCCTAAGGAGAATCCTTCAATTGGAATTGTGTTATGTAAGAGTGCAGATAAAGCGTATGTTGAATATGCTGTCAGAGATTACGACAAACCGATGGGAGTCGCTATCTATAAAACAGCATCGGATATGCCTGAACGATTAAGGAACACCCTTCCTGATATAGAGGAACTAAAGAAGTTATTATAGTAAAGAAGTAGCTAAACTTTCTGCTCAATTGAAAAATCTGAAATAATAGATTTCCATGCCATGAAGCCCCTGAATTTATTATTGATCTGTTTCTTTTTATGTCGGACTTTTCTTTTGCAGGCACAGGAAAGAGAAGAGCCTTCAGAGTTTCATCACCTGGCTTTTGATACTCCGGTGAATAATGGGCATTGGAAAATATATTCATCTGATTATCATGTACAACAAGATACCGTTATAAAAACAGCCGGTAAATCTTCCTGGAAAATATCCAGCCTGTCGGAGGAGATGTTTTTAATGACGACAAAAATTGAAAAGACCTTTTTTTGTGATACTATAGAATTGAGGGGGAGGTATAAATGCGAGATGCGGAATAAACCCAGAGATAGCGGAATTTTCCTGAAAAACGGATATGGAAATGAAGGCGTTTTTATGCTCGATTCAGCCGCCCTAAATGGGAAATGGTCGGAATTTAATATTAAATTACCCTGTTCGGCGGGTGTTGCCGATTTAAGTATCGGTATCGGCATTTCCTGTCCACTCACTTTATGGGTAGACGATTTCCAAATATGGATGGATCATAAACCGGCAGTTACTCAAACCATTACAGAGGAGGCCGTACATTCCGACCATGAATTCGACCAGGGATCGGGAATTGTTCTGGACACGTTGACAAAACGACAAATACATTTTCTAAACTTAACCGGTCGTGTATGGGGTTTCCTGAAATATCACCATCCCTTTGTTGCTAATGGGCAAATAAACTGGGATTATGAACTTTTCCGTATTTTACCTCAAATATTGCATTGTCGCAATCAGTATCGATACAATAAAATACTAAGTAGGTGGGTGCAAAAGTTAGGACCGTTTCTTTCCATTCCCCGAGAATCTCGGGATTCTTCCGGGTATGCGCAGTTTCCTCCGGTTCATTCGTGGATCGATAAGAAGATTTTGGGAAAGCAACTGGCTGACGCTTTAGCGGAAATACGGTATGCCAGGAAAGGCCGGTTTAATTACTACGTGACTATCCCCACCGAATTGGACGGTTCGAAACCGACTTATGAAAGAGAGGATGCTTATCCCTCGATATCCTGGAGTGATGCCGGATACCGCTTACTTTCACTTTTTCGTTTTTGGAATGCCATGGAATACAATTTTCCATACCGGCAGATGACTGATGTAGACTGGGATGAGGTATTGGTGGAATTCATTCCACGCATTATAAACGTTAAAAGTGAAGAAGATTATCAAAAAACATTGATGCGTTTGGTGGCTCAAATTTGTGATTCGCACGGAAGCCTGATACATGCTTCCCGTAATTTGACGCGCCCTTTCCTTTACAGTAAGCATTTCGGTCGGATAGAATATCTTCAAAAACAGGCGGTAATTGTTGAGCCTTATTGTTTCACGCTGAAAGCGGGTGACGTTATTTTGGCTATAGACAGTGTGAAGTCAGAGGATTATATCAAAGAAAAAATTCCTTTCTGATCCGGCTCCAATTCTTATTACATCACGCAGCATATTTGCCGCGGCATGAGTTGCATAGACAAAGATTCTGTCTGTTTAAGCCTTTTGCGTGATTCATCCCGGCTGGATATAACACTTTACAAAAAAGATACGTACGGAACTTTTCATAAATTCCGGGATTATAGGGAAGAATTGGCCGGAATTAACACCGTATATTCGAAACACGACTCTTTAGTCCAATCGTTACCTGAAAAATTAGCGATCATCGCGAACGCGGATGCGATCATCGTCGATCTAAGAAGTTTGCAACCGGATCCCTTGTGGTTCGGTTTGCCGTCTTATTTACAGAAACAACCGACTGCTTTTTGTTTAGCAGCTTTACGGGATCCTTTGTTTCCGGGAGGCTACAGATGGATCGATTCTTTGAGGATCGGTGATGAAACAAACCGACAATATGAGGGACAGGTAATCGTACTGGTCGATTTCAGTACAATCAGTCACGCAGAATTTACAGCAATGTCTTTCAGGAAGATACCTGGAGCGATCGTTGTAGGCCGAACAACAGCAGGAGCTGATGGAGAGACTTCCTATTTACCTTTGCCGGGAGATTATAAAGTGATGTACACCGGTAACGGCATTTGGAATGCTGACGGAAGTCCTTGTCAGCGCACCGGAATAATTCCCGATATTTATGTCGGGAAAACAATAAAAGGAGTTGCCCAGGGAAGAGACGAAATTCTTGAAGCGGCAATTGAGTATATTAGGAGAAATACAAAGTAAGAATAGGATTCCGTGAGCATGGAGTAGTTTTGGCGTTAGCAGCAGGCGGACGCCAAACGGGGCGGCGTTGCGTTTGAGTTGGTTTTCAGGCTATTCTCTATCCTTTCGAGGGTCAGCCGGGAACCGATGATACACATGGGGATTCCGGTGCCGGGGACGGTAGAGGCTCCGACATAAAAAACGTTGGGGAATATTTCGTCGTAGTTGCGGGGGCGGAAGGCGCCTACCTGCATCATATCGTGAGCCAGTCCGAGTCCGCTTCCCCGGTAAAGATTGAATTGTTTTTCCCAGTCCTGCGGGGTGTAAACGGTGCGGCTCACTATCTGTGACCGGATATCCTGACCGATGCGGCTGGAAAAATCAGAGAGAATGCTGTCCGCGATTTCGTCCCGGTCCGTCCAGTCGGGCTTGAAACGCAGATCCGGGACGGGAACCACAAAGAAGAGAGCTTCGCATCCGGCCGGGGCACAATCGGGATTGTGCCTGGAAATGACGTTTACGTAGTAATAAGGTTTTTCGAGCGTACCGGAAGTGCGGAACACTTTTCCTGCATATTCCCGGAAATTGGTACCGAGATAGTAGTTGTGAAGATGTACTTGCGGAAGTTTACAACGAACTCCGATGTACATGGTCATCACTCCCATAGTCCAGCCCATTTTGTCCAGACGACGTTCGCTGAAGGCCCGGCGTCCCAGTATCTTCCCCCGGAAAGCGGCGGCATCGGCAGTGATCACGTACAGATCGGCGGTATGGCTGACTCCTTTTTGGTCGATGAGGGCGGTCAATTGTTTTTGTTCTGCACGGAAAGCAGTGATTTCGGTGTTGTAAGTAAGGGTTGCTCCTGATTTTTGCAGTTCTTCCACCAGACCCTCTATAATTTTATACATGCCTCCTTTGACGGTGAAATAACCGTCGTGGCAGAATTCGGTGTAAGAGAGCAAGGAATAGACGGCACTGGTGTCGAAGGGAGTGCGGCCCAGAAAAAAAGAAACCAGGGATATGATCTGGCGGGCCTCGTCGGACGTAAAGTAGTGACCGATGTGACGCCAGAAGTTGGTAAACAGGATGGGAAGAAGTGCGGGATTGACTTTCATCAGCTTCGAAAAATAATCCCTTACCGAATCGAAATTTTGTTTCACCACAATGTCTACCGTAGAATCGAATATTTCGCGGCTTTTTTCCAAATAACGTTCCATTTTGCCGTAAAAATCGGGTTCCACTTCCTGGAATTGTTCTGCCAGACGGGTGATGTCCCTGAAAAGAAGGTAGGTTTTGGGATTATTCCGGAAATTTACGGTATAGAGGGGATCGACGGCCTGATAACTGAATGGAAGTTTTATATTGCATTCGCGGGCAAATTGTTCGAATTCGTAGGACATGCTGAAAAAGCTGGGACCGGTGTCGAAGGTGAATCCATCTTTCTCGATGCGGTTGATCCGTCCGCCGGCCTGAGTATTTTTTTCCAGTATTTCGACGGCAAATCCTTTTTTGGCCAGTCTTAACGCTGTTGCCAGTCCGCCGATACCGGCGCCGACAATAAGTACCTTTTTTTTCATTTTTATTGGGGATTTAAAATGTTTCTGTCTTTCCAAATCATCTTTTTACTGATACGGCTTTGAAGTGCTTTTAAAAGGATAAAAGCGAAATTAT